>JAOTZF010000058.1 GCA_029861485.1 Thermoleophilia bacterium
CCTGCTGCCGGTGGGGCGCGAACCACTGCACGACCGCTGGCCCGAGGCCGGGCCGCTTGGCGGCATCGCGACCGCGCTGGACGCTTTCCCCGGGGAGGCGATCCTCGTCGTACCGGTCGACATGCCGCTGCTCGGGGCGGAGTACCTGCGGCTCTTGCTCTCCGCGGGCGGTGCCGAGGTCGCCTGCCTCCGCGCGGACTCCGAGCTAAGCCCGCTTCCGAGCCTCTGGATGCCAAGCTGCCGCGACGTCGTCGTGGGTGAGGTGGAGGCTCGGCGCCTGGCGGTGCGGGCGATGCTCGATCAGCTGCGGGTCGAGGTGGTCGACGTGCCCGCCGAGGCACTGTGGAACGTCAACGACGCCGACGACTACCGCGAGCTTCCACGGCGGTGGATGTCCTAGGTTGTCCATGCACATGGAGCTCAGCACGCCATCGGACCGGTCGATCCAGATGCAGCGCGTCACCGAGCGCGGGGCCGCTGACGCCAAGGATCTGCTCGTCGCCGAGGAGCCGCTCGGCGTTCTGCTCTCCTGGCCCGGCCGGGGGGAGCCGTACGAGCTGGTCGTCACGATGCGCACCCCCGGCGACGACGAGGCCCTGGCGACCGGCTATCTGCTGAGCGAGGGGATTCTCCGCGACCGCGTGAGCGTCGTGGACCTCAAGACGCTCCCGGGCGCGGAAGGTGAGGCGACCCAGATCGTGGTCTGCCTCTCCGCGCCACCCGAGAGCCTCGACCGCCAGCGCCGCACGGGCTACGCAAGCTCAAGCTGCGGGCTCTGCGGCAAGGCTTCCGTGTCGGCGGTCATTGCCGCCGACCGCCCCGAGATGGCGATGGTCGACGGGGTCTGGTCCTCTTCCCTGATTCGCTCGCTGCCGCAACGGATGCGCGACGAGCAGGAGGTTTTCGAGCGGACCGGCGGTCTGCACGCCGCTGCGTTGTTCGATGCCACCGGAGAACTGAGGCTGCTGGCCGAGGACGTCGGTCGCCACAACGCCGTCGACAAGGCGATCGGCGAGGTGCAGCTGCGGGCGGAGGCGATCGCGCCTGAGGACATCCTCGTCGTGAGCGGCCGCGCCGGATTCGAGATCGTGCAGAAGGCGGTGATGGCAGGCATAGCCGGGATGGCCGCCGTGGGCGCGCCGTCGAGTCTGGCCGTCGAGCTCGCCGAGCGGTCGGGCATGACCCTGATCGGCTTCCTGCGCGAGCGTCGCTTCAACGTCTACACCGGGGCGCGACGACTCCGTCTCGACGGCTTGGAGTCACCGTGAAGCTCCGGATGCACGGCGACAGCCTGCGCTTGCGCCTCTCCCCCGAAGAGATCTCCCAGCTGGCGACCGAAGGACGGTTGGCCGACGCGGTCCACATCGGATCGGGTGATCTCAGCGCCCTCGCATACGAGCTGATCAGCTCGGCCGACCACCGAGCCGTCGACGTGGAGCTGGGTGCCGGACTCATCTCCGTGTACGTCCCAGCGGATGAGGTGGCCGACTGGACCGGCACCGACCGGGTCGGCATCGAGGCTGTCGTGGCAAACACCACCGACGGCCTTCGGGTCGTGCTCGAGAAAGACTGGCAATGCCTCACCCCACGAGTCGGCGAGGACGAGGCTCACCTGTATCCCAACCCGCTGGCCCCCGACCAGTGAGCGACCGCCCCGCCGATCGCGGCGAGACGCCGCGAGACGAGCGCGAGGTGATCCAGCGCGAGCCACCGGACGCCGCCGCCGGCCTGAGCGCGGTGCGCACGTCGCTCGGGCGCCTTCGCCGCGAGGCGCGGCCCGGTGCGATCAAGGCCCTGTTCGCGATGAACCAGAAGGGCGGCTTCGACTGCCCCGGGTGCGCATGGCCCGATCCCGACGACCGCCGGTCGATGCTCGGCGAATACTGCGAGAACGGGGTAAAGGCGCTGGTCGAGGAGGCGAGTGCCAATCGGGCCGATCCCGACTTCTTCGCCCGACACAGCGTTGCGGAGATGAGGGAGTGGGACGATCATCGTCTCGGAAAGAGCGGCCGGATCACTGCACCCTTGTACCTCGGGCCGGGGGCGGATCGCTACGCCCCGGTGTCGTGGGACGACGCTCTGGAGCGCATCGGGGCTCGGCTGCGCTCGCTGGCCGACCCTAACCGCGCGGTCTTCTACACCAGTGGGCGCACCAGCAACGAGGCGGCGTTCCTCTATCAGCTGTTCGTACGGATGCTCGGCACGAACAACCTGCCCGACTGCTCGAACATGTGTCACGAGTCGAGCGGCGTGGCACTCGCCGAGACGCTTGGCATCGGCAAGGGGTCCGTGACGCTCGAGGACTTCGATCACGCCGAGCTGATCCTCATCGCGGGGCAGAACCCGGGCACCAACCACCCGCGAATGTTGAATGCGCTTGAGCGGGCAAAACGCCGGGGCGCGCGGATCATCGCCATCAATCCCCTCCGTGAGCCAGGATTGGTGAGGTTCAAGAATCCCCAGCGCGTCGCGGGACTGGTGGGCGCCGGAGTTGACATCGCCGATCTCTATCTGCAGCTGAGGACCGGACGTGACATCGCACTCGCGAAGGCGATCATGCTCCGGCTGGTCCAGTGGCAGCAAGAGGGGCGGCGCGCCGTCGACGTCGGCTTCATCGAGGCGTCGACGACCGGTTTCGAGGCGCTGCGCGCCGATCTGCTCACCTACGATTTCGCCGCGCTCTGCGCGGAGGCGGGCCTGGAGCCCCCGGTCGTCGAGCGGGCGGCGTCCTGGGTCGGCGACGCGGAGCGCATCATCTGCTGCTGGGCGATGGGGCTTACCCAGCATGAGTACGCCGTGCGCACCATCCGCGAGTACGTGAACCTGCTGCTCATGCGGGGTTCGATCGGCAAGCGGGGCGCCGGCACGTGCCCGGTGCGCGGCCACAGCAACGTGCAGGGCGACCGCACGATGGGCATCTGGGAGAAGGCCAGCCCCGAATTCCTCAACCGGCTCGAGGAGGCCTTCGGCTTCACCGCTCCGCGCGAGGACGGGTACGACACGGTCGGGGCCATCGCCGCGATGATCGATCGCCGCGTCGACGTGTTCTTTGCCATGGGCGGCAACTTCCTCTCCGCGAGCCCGGATACGCGCCGTACCGCCGAGGGCCTTCAGGCGTGCGGGATGACCGTGCACGTGTCGACCAAGCTCAACCGCAGCCACCTGATCCACGGCGACGAGGCGCTCATCCTCCCGTGCACGGGTCGGTCGGAGATCGACCGCCAGCGCACCGGCGAGCAGATCGTCAGCGCCGAGAACTCCATGGGTGTGGTGCAGAGCTCCTCAGGCCGCCTGGAGCCGGTCTCGCCGTCCCTGCGATCCGAGGTCGCGATCGTGGCCGCACTCGGCACGGCCACCTTCCGCGGCGAGCGCTCCGGGGCTGATGGCGGCCTGGACTGGGACGCGCTCGCGGCCGACTACGACCGCATCAGGGACCGCGTCGAGCAGGTCGTGCCGGGCTTCGAGGACTACAACCTGCGGCTGAGGGAGCCCGGCGGCTTCTCCCTCCCCAACGGAGCACGTGAGGGTCGGTTTCACACCGAGACGGGCCGGGCCCGCTTCACGCTGAACCGTCTGCCGGAGATCGATCAGCGCGAGGATGAGTTCCTGCTTATGACCATCCGAAGCCACGATCAGTTCAACACCACGATCTACGGTCACGATGATCGCTACCGTGGGCTGGCGGGCAATCGCCGGGTCGTGATGGCCAACCCCGAAGACCTCGCCGAGCTGGGGCTCACGAGCCGCTCGAAAGTTCATCTCGAGAGCCGCTTTCGCGACGCTGTGCGCCGCTCCGAGGATTGGACCGTCGTGGCCTATGACATACCTCGCCGCTGCCTCGCCGCGTACTACCCCGAGGCCAACGTGCTGGTTCCGCTCGAGCAGATCGCTGAGGGGAGCCGCACTCCGGCAAGCAAGCAGATCACCACCCGCGTCATTCCGGCGCCCTGAGACCCGGTCGGACGAGAGCATGGGCCCGGCCAACGGGCGCGCCCTCTGCCACAATGCCCGTCCAAATCGTGTCCGTTGATCCGATCCCCACTACGGCGCGGCGAGTATGAGCGCCATCATCGAGCAACTCGTCGAGCAGATCGAGAACCTCAGCAGTGAGCTGACTGAGGCTCTCGGCGACCCCGAGCTCGCTTCGGATCGGGAGCGCTTCGCCGACGTCAGCCGCCGCTACTCGCGCCTGGAGCCCGCCATCGCTCTGGCGGCGCGCTACCGCGATGCAGCCGGACGCGTGGTCGAAGCCGAGGAGTTGCTCGAAGAGGGCGACGACCCTGACGTCCGTGCGCTACGCGAGGAGGCTCAGACCGAGCTCGACGAGCTTGCCCCGCAGTTGCGGGAGGTCATGCTGGAGCCCGACCCCAACGACGACAAGGACGTGCTCATCGAGATCCGCGCCGCGGCGGGCGGCGAGGAGGCCGCGCTGTTCGCCCGCGAGCTAATGGATATGTACGCGCGCTACGCGGGCCACCGCGGGCTTGCGACCGAGCTGATGTCCACGAGCGAGGCCGACGCGGGCGGCATCAAGGAGGCAACAGTCGGCGTCAAGGGGGGAGGGGCCTACTCCCTGTTCAAGCACGAGGCCGGCGTGCATCGCGTGCAGCGCGTGCCCGCGACCGAGAGCCAAGGGCGAATCCACACCTCGACGGCAACTGTCGCTGTGCTTCCGGAGGTCGACGAGGTCGAGGTCGAAATCGACCGCAACGACCTCAAGATCGATGTCTACCGCAGCAGCGGCCCAGGCGGTCAGAGTGTCAACACCACCGACTCCGCCGTTCGTATCACCCACGAGCCGACCGGGATCGTGGTCGCGATGCAGGATGAAAAGAGCCAGTTGCAGAACAGGGAGAAGGCCATGCGCGTGCTTCGCGCCCGCCTCTATGACAAGGCCCAGTCGGAGCTCGAGGCCGAGCTCTCCGCCGAGCGCCGTGGGCAGCTCGGCACCGGCGACCGCTCGGAGAAGATCCGCACCTACAACTATCCCCAGAACCGGCTCACCGACCATCGCATCGGCCTTACGATGCCGCTGAGGGAGACCGCCCTCGCGGGTCAGCTCGACCAACTCGTCGAGGCCCTTCAGGCGGAGGAGCGGCGCAGGCTTCTCGAGGCGCAGGCGAACGGAGCCACCTCGTGACCGAGCAGTCAGCGCCCGCGCGCCCGCTGACCCTCGGCGAGACCCTTCAGCGCGCGACGCTCTACTTCCAGAAGCACGGCATCGAGTCCGCCCGCCTCGACGCGGAGCTGATCGTCGCTCACTTCCTCGAACTCGAGCGCATCGCCCTCTACACCGATGCCGAGCGCCCGCTGAACGTGCAAGAGCGCGTGATGCTGCGCGATCCGGTCCGCCGGCGAGGCGACAGGGAGCCGGTCGCCCACATCATCGGCAAACGCGCGTTCCGGCGGTTGGACCTCATGGTCAACTCGGACGTGCTCGTGCCGCGGCCCGAGACCGAGATCCTGGTGGAATGGGCAATCGACGTGCTGCCGGACCGCGCGCGCGTGCTCGATTGGGGCACCGGCAGCGGTGCCATCGCCCTCGCGCTCGCGACGGAGCGCCGCGATCTACGGGTGGTCGGCATCGACAGGTCGGCTGCGGCCATCGCGGTCGCCACGAGCAACGCCGAGGCGGCGGGCGCCAACGTCCACATGATGGAGTCGGACGGCTTCGCGGCGCTCGGCGATCACAAGATGGACGCAATCGTGGCCAATCCGCCGTACCTCTCCGAGCAGCAATATGAGGACGGACCCAAGGAGCTGAGCTTCGAACCGCGCGAGGCGCTCGTCGCCGGACCCGTCGGCGACGAGGTCACCAACGAGATCATCGACAGCGCGGTCCAGTACCTCGACGAGGGTGGCTGGCTGTTGATGGAGCTCGGCGAGGGCCAGGCCCATGCCGCGCTCGAGCGCATGGACGCGGCCGGCTTCAAAGAGTCCGATCTGCGCCACGATCTCGCCGGCATCGAGCGGGTGGTCGGCGGCCACCTCTGAGTCGAGGCGTGGTCGATGCGCAGCCCGCGGACCTCGCCCGGGCGAGGTCCGCGTTGTTGGACGGGGGAGTGGGTGTAGTGCCCACCGACACCGTCTATGGGCTCGCGGCCGCTCTCGATTCGCCGGCCGGCGTCGACCGGCTCTACGAGCTCAAGGGCCGGCCCCGGGATCAGCCCTGCCAGGTGCTCGTCTATTCGCCGCGCGTCCTGGAGCAGGTCCTGGCGTCAGCGGACGAGGTGGTCGCCGCCGCGTCTTCCCGTCTGCTCCCCGGCCCGGTCACCTGCATCATCGACGACACCGAAGGTCGTTTCGCCGCCGCGGCCGGCGGCTCGCCCGGATCGGTGGGAGTTCGCGCGCCGGTCGTCGGCCCTGTACTCGCGGGGCTCGACCTGCCGCTGGTGGCGACCAGCGCCAACCACCCCGGCGGAGCCGAGCCCGCGAAGGTGCCCTCTGTGCCCGAGGATCTCCGCGTGATGGTCGATTTCGTGCTCGATGCGGGCGCGCTGCCGGGCGTGGCGTCCTCGGTGGTGGATCTGAGGCGCGCGGCCACCGACGGTGTCGCCCAGGTGCTCCGCGAGGGCCCCGGCCTGATGGTGATTGCCGCCGCTCTCGCCGTTGAGGGCATCACGCTCGACCGAGAATCATGCGGCCCCGCTGCGCTTGAGTAGGGCGGGGCCGCGGGGGTCCGGCGGGAAGGGAGGCCGGACCGGCTGACCGCGACCACGTTGGCGTTGTCGACCTTCACGCCCCTGTTGACGGAGATCGAGACGTCCGTGCCGTCAAGGGTCGTCGCGGAGTCGAGCCTCACGACGTTCCGGGCGAGGTGCTCGCCGGAGAGGATGTGGTACTTCAGCACCCGCTGGAGCTTGGCCGCATCCGCCAACAGCGTCGTGGGAGTTGGCCCCCCCAACGAGGCTTCATCCGCCCGCAGTTGGTCAGGTGTCGCGTCACGACGACCGCTCAACCGAGCACCCGCGTGGGCTCGTTTCGGCCTTGCGGTTTTCCGGGATTACCCACCGTCCGGGTCATTCGCCCCGCCTAGACGTGCGTCCTGGGCGTTCGGTCAGGCTCTATGTCCACCCCGCGCGTGACCCTCCCGCCCGTGCGTCAGCCAGACCCTTCGACGGCACGCCACCGCCGTGGCCGTCCCTTTCCCGTACTCGCCGGGCTGATGAGCGTGATCGTCGCGTCGCTGATGCTGATCGCGGCGCCGCTGGTCGTCGACTCGCGCGATCAGGCCGCCGGCGCTCCCGTGAACGGCAGCGCCACGACCGGCGCATGGTCGGGGGTGCTCAGCTGGCCGACTCTCGCCGTCCATGCAGTGCTCAGCCCCGCAGGGAAGGTCGTGACCTGGGGCAACGGCCAGAGCGGCACATCGTTCGACGTGTGGGATCCCGCCCTCGGGACCGGCGCGGGCTCGCACCAGTTGCTCTCCAACGACACCGGCACCGCCTTGTTCTGTTCCGGGCAGCACGTGTCGCCGACCACCGGCGAGATCCTCACGTTCGGCGGCGAGCTTCCGGACGCCTCGGGAGCGGTTGCCGCGCTGCGATTCGCCCCTGGCTCCAACCAGCTGAGCGACACCGCCAATCCGATGAAACACCCGCGCTGGTACCCGACGACCACAAGGCTGCCCGATGGCCGCACGCTGGTGCAGGGCGGCAGCGTAGGTGGCTTCGACGGCGCCTCGGTGATCACGCCGGAGCTCTTCACCCCGGGAAGCGGCTGGACGGAGCTTACCGGCGCCGCGAGCGAGGCGATCTACGGCTACCCGGCCAATGCCGGGCCCGGCTGGTACTACCCACGCACCTGGGTCCAGAGCGACGGGCGCATCTTCGGGCTCAGTCAGCGCAATATGTACTACATCGACCCCTCGGGCGCCGGGAGCATCACGCCAATCCCGGGGACGTGGAATCGGGGCGCCGGTCACCAGTCGACCGCGGTGATGTACCGCCCGACAAGGTCCTGCGGATCGGGGGGCTGAGCAACGGCGCGCGGTCGACTGATGCGTCGATCATCGACCTCGGCGGGGCGACGCCGACGGTCACACCCACCGGATCGATGACGTCTGCTCGCGCGTGGGCCGACAGCACCGTTCTGCCCGACGGCAAGGTCCTGGTGACCGGCGGTTCCCGTGAGGACAACCAGTTGGTCGACGTCGCCTTCGCGCCGGAGCTTTGGGATCCGGCGACCGGTTCCTGGACGCAGATGGCCGCGGGCCGGCAAGAGCGCCTCTATCACTCCGTGTCCATCTTGCTGCCCGATGGCGCCGTGTTGCTCGCGGGCGGCGGGGAGCCGGGGCCGGTGGTCAACGACGACGCGGAGATCTTCTATCCGCCCTATCTGTTCCAAGCAGACGGATCTCCCGCGCCGCGGCCGAGCTGGATCAGCGCCCCGACCTCGCTGCCGTACTCCGGTCAGGCGACCGGTACCGTGAAGCCGGGCGACATCATCTCGCAGGTCACGCTCATCAAGACCGGCTCGGTCACCCACTCATACGACATGGAGCAGCGTTTCATGGAGCTGCCGTTCACCCAGAACGGCAACACGCTCACCGTCCAAGGACCGCCCAGCGCGAATGTGGCCACGCCTGGGCACTATCTCCTGTTCGCGGTCGACCAGAACGGGGTCCCCAGCGCCGCCGCCGGCGTCAGGATCGGGGCCTCGATCCTCAATGCCGCTCCGGTGGGGGCTGCGTCCGGCACCCCCGCGGTCGGCACGGCTCCGATCCAGGTCTCGTTCAGCGGCGTGGGCTCCAGCGACCCCGACGGCGACCCACTCACCTACTCCTGGGACTTCGGGGATGGGAACGGCTCCACCCGGCCAAACCCGACTCATACGTACGCCTTCGGCGGTGCCTACGTCGCCACGCTCACGGTGCGCGATGACAAGGGATGGTGGGGCAGCGCCCAGGTGAGGCTGGAGATCGAGGGTCCTCCGCCTCCGCCACCCCAGCCGCCCGATCCTTCGCGCGGAGTACCGGCGGCGGGGCCGCCGGGGCCGGCACCCGCGCCGCCCACGGCCCCCGCCGCGGCGAGCAGGTCACCTGCGCTCAGAGT
>JAOTZF010000059.1 GCA_029861485.1 Thermoleophilia bacterium
GGCCATACTTCGTGCGCTCTGGAAACACCTCGCCCCCGGCGGGGTCGGGGTGATCCAGCTGACCTATGAGGGGCTGCACGGCCCGGACCCCGGGCCGCCGGAGCGACGGCCGGCCGGACAGCCACCCCCTATGCAAATGAACCGCTACGACCTGAATCGCGTCTTTGGAATCCTCCAAGACTCCGGGGTTCGAGAAGTCTTCTTCACCTTCACGGATCATGGCGGACACCTGGGCGTGCACTGCTACTTCCAGCGCCCCAAGCTCCTCTAGGCTGGCAGAGTCAGTCCCCGGCCGCTGGCAGACGTCCAAGCTCTTCATGGACGCGGATCAGTACCCCGGTGCGCTCGTCTTATGGCGCACCACCTCTCCACCAAGCTGGCGGCCCTGCGCGCTCTGCCGCTCGAGCGGCCTACCGACGCTCTCCGGATCAACAACCTCTTCGGGAACTACATCTAGCCGGCACGCTCCGACTCGAATCGCGCCTGGGCCTTCTCGACGCCGGCGGTCCGAGCGGAGCTCATCTCCTGGCTCATGCCACGCGCCACCCTCTCGGAGGCGAAGATGCCCTCGAGCGCGCCTTGGAAGTGCGGCGCGACGTTGCGGGCGATGAGCTCGTAGCTGCGCAGGGTGTTCTCGCGCGTGGTCCACTCGTTTGCCCAGATCAGGAGTCCGCCGAAGCCGCCCGAGCGTTCCTGGAGCCCCTGGATGGCCGCCACCGCGTCGTCTGGCGTGCCGACGATCCATGAGCCGGCCTCGACCATTCGATCGACGATCTGCTCTCGGGGACCCGAGACCGGTCGAGAACGACCCGTGATGGCCTCGGCGTAGTCGATCAGGTAGGAGGCCGCCCCCTCTCGAACGTGGTCGAGCGCCTCTTGCCGAGTCTCGGCCACGTACACCGGAATCGCGAGCCGCCACTCACTTCTGCTGACCTCGGTGCCATTCTCTGCCGCGACCTCCTCGGCGATTCGCCAGTGCGCCGCCAGGTCGATGGGGCCGCGCGGACCCTTCGCTACCGCCAGCGACAGCACCCCGGCGCCGTAGCGTCCCGCCAGCTGCATCCCCGCCGGTGACTCCATGCTGGTGAACGCGAGCGGCGGGTAGGGATCGGAGTAGGGCCGAAGCTGCAAGACCGCGTCGTGCATCTCGAACCAGTCGCTCGTGATGCTGAGCGGCTCGACCTCGGTGAACAGCCGCAGGATCACCTCGATCGCCTCGGCCATGCGCGAGCGAAGCCCGGAGGGGTCGAGGCCGAGCATGAGCGCGTCCGAGAGGTGGCCGCCGGGCCCCACGCCGAACATGAGCCGGCCACGCGTGAGGTGATCAAGCAGCACGATGCGGTCGGCCACCATCAACGGGTGGTGGTAGGGCAGGCTGACGGCGCCTGTGCCCAGGCGGATGTGGCGCGTCCGCTCGGCGGCGGCTGCCAGAAAGACCTCAGGCGAGGCGATCGTCTCCCACCCGGTACTGTGGTGCTCGCCGACCCACGCCTCGTCGAAGCCCAGCTCATCGAGGCGGGCGATCAGCTCGAGATCGCGGTGCAGCCCGAGATGGGGGCTGTCCCCGGGGGTGTGGAACGGTGCCAGAAAGGTGCCGAAACGCAGGCGGCTCATCCGTCTGAGTCTACGCCCGAGCGGTCAACGGTCGGGGAGCAGGAGATCGCCGATCAGCGGGCGCTCCGCGATGACCACGATCGCCCCGAGATCGGCCCTGTGCCGCGCCAAACAGTACGACAGGCCCCGCAGGTGCCGCGCGGCTCCGGCATTGCGCGCCATCCGGCCGAGCGACCCCATGAAGCCGCGCAAACCGAGGCCTCGGGCGAGCTGGCGGAGCGTCGGGGGCTCCACCGGCCCGCTGCGGGTAGCGGTCACGACCAGACCCGCTTCCTCGATGGCCGCGCGCCACTGGCTCTCGGTGCGAGGGAACAGACCCTCTCCGGCGCGCTCGTCGAGGTCGGCTCTGATCTCATCCGCGCGCGCAGCGTCGAGGCTCTCGTTCCACGAAGGGTTCGGCACCAGACACAGCTCGTGCACCCCGAAACGTCCACCCGGCGGGAGCAGCCGCACGGCCTCACGCACGACGGCCCGCACGCGAAACGGGCCGAGTGGAGTGAGCAGGTTCTCCCCGAGGATGACCGAAGCCGAGTCGTCGGGAAGACCGGTGGACTCCGCCCGACCCGGCTGGAAGCCGGTATACGCCCCCTCGGTCTGGGCCCGCGTCAGCAGCACCCGCAGGTTGGGGTGCGTGCGCAGGCTGCGATTCAGACGGTCCGCCGACCCCTGGTCGGGGGTGATGCCGCGGTACGAGCGCGGAAGCAGCGGGAGCACCTTGCGGGCCGTCCCACCCCGGCCCGGCCAGAACTCGATGACGTCGTCGTCTCTGCTCAAGTGCAGCCCGTCGAGCAGCACGCCGGTCATCGCCGGGCCGCCGTACAGGGGTCCGTGCAGGTCGAGCGCCTGGGAGACAGCCCAGGGCTCGCAAATGCCCGTCACCGGGCGAGCCGTCTTCTTCGTGCGCTTGGAGAGGCCCATCGGATCAGGCTGCAAGGAGTGACTCGGCGGCGGAGCGGCAGGCGTCCAACACCGGGGAGGCCGCAATCGTCAGGGCCACGATTGCGAGCCCGGAGGTCACGGTGACCAACCCGGCGAGCGGCGGGCTCTCGAGCCCCCGCTCGGCCGGGGACGGCCGGCGGTCTCCCAGCCAGGCAACGCCGAGCACCCGAAGGTAGTAGCCGAGGCTCACGATGCTGCCGAGGGCGCCGATCACAGCGAGCCAGATCATGTCGGCCTCGACGGCCGAGCCGAAAAGCAGGAACTTGCCGAGAAAGCCGGACAGCGGAGGGAAGCCCGCCAGCGAAAGCATGGCGAGCGTCAGCACGGCGCCGTGGACGGGTCGGCGGCGCGCATAGCCCGCGAGGGCCTGCACCGTGTCGCCGTCGATCACCTCCCGCTCGCGGATGATCACGATCGCGAACGCCGCCAGGGTCATCGCGAGATACACGAGTAGGTAGTAGAGCGTGGCCTCGGCCCCCTGGATGCTGCCCGCGGCCACACCGATCAGCAGGTACCCGGCCTGGCCGACGCTCGAGTACGCGAGCAGGCGTTTCATGTTGTCCTGCAGCAGCGCGGCGACATTGCCAACGATGATCGCGGCCGCGGCGACGACGCCGATGATGAGATCCCAGTCGGCCTCGATGTCGGCGAGGCCAGCGGTGAAGATCCTCAGGAACGCCGCGAGCGCCGCCGCCTTGGTTGCCGTCGACATGAAGGCCGTGATCGGGGTCGGGGCGCCCTCGTAGACATCGGGCGTCCACATGTGGAACGGCGCGGCTGAGGCCTTGAAACCGAGGCCGGCGACCATCAGCACGACCGCCCCGAGCACGAGGGGCTCGCCTCCGAGGGCGCTTCCGTTCAGGGCATCGGCGATCTCGCCCAACCGGGTCGTGCCCGTCGCGCCGTAGAGCAGCGCGAAGCCATAGAGCAGGATCGACGAGCCGATCGCGCCCATGATCAGGTACTTCAGACCGGCCTCGAGCGAGCGCTCGCGCCACACCTCCAGCGCCGCCAGCACGTACAGCGACACCGACAGGATCTCGATGCCCACGAACAGCACGATCAGATCTCCGGCGGCGCCGACCAGCATCATCCCGGCGGTGCTGAAGAGGATCAGCGACGCGTACTCGCCGCGCCGCGCCACGGCCCCCGGCTCCCTGATCGACAGGATGATCACCGCAAGCGCGGCCGTGATGAAGATCAGGTTCAACAGCATGCTGAAGCGATCGATGTGCAGGCTGCCCTCGAAGGCCTCAATGCGATCGCCCCAGAAGACCAGCGACATCACGGCCGCCGCCACGAGACCGATGATCGCCACCGCTGTGGGCCCATAGCGCTCCGCAGCCCTGCCGGGCACGAGCCCGACGCCCAGCGCGAGCGTCGCCGCGGCCGCGACGATCAGGATGGGTGTCGTCGCCGCGAGGTTCACGGGCTGACCTCAGCGACCTCGGGCTCGTCACCAGGCAGCGGCAGGGCCCGGGGCGGCGGATTCGGCACGACCGGCGCCTCGATCTGATCGGTGGGGCGCTCGGCCGCGACCTGGGCGGGAGCGACGGCTTTCGCGACCGGGGCGCGAGTGGAGCCCACGATGCCCGCGGGCCAAAGGGCGATCGCGAGCATGGCCGCCAGCAGCGGGCTCAGCACGACGTAGTCGAGCGTGCGAAGCTCGATGGCGCGTGCGTTCGCGCCGAACGCGGGTCCGTTCATCGCCGTTTGGTAGAGCCTCAGCATGTAGACCGCCGCCAGCAGGATGCCGATCGTCGCGAGCACGGCGAGCCAGAGGTGATGGCGGAAGACGCCGGTCAGGATGAAGAACTCGCCGACGAAGGAATTGGAGCCCGGGATGGCCAGCGCGGCCAGCGCGACGATCAGGAACACCGCCGCCAGGCGCGGCGCGCCGGACGCGATGCCTCCGATGCGATCGATGTGGTCGCCCGCCGTGCCGCGATTGATCAAGCCGACGATCACGAAGGCAGCGGCCACGACCAGGCCGTGGTTGACCATCTGCAACACGGCCCCCTGGCCGGCCTGGATGTCGAAGGCCATGATGCCGAGCACGATGAAGCCGAGGTGCGCCAGGCTCGAGTAGGCGACGAGCATGCGCATGGTGGGCGCTCGCCAGGCCATCAGCGAGCCGTAGACGATCCCGATCAGAGCAAGCACCGAGAGCACGATCGCGAAGTTCGCGGCGCCGTCGGGGAAGGTGGGTACCCCGACCCGGATGAGGCCGTACACGCCCGCCTTGCTCATCACGGCGGCGAGGACTGCGGTAACGATCAGGGGGGCGGCGCGGTAGGCGTCGGGCAACCAGCCGTGAAACGGCCAGATCGGCAACTTGATGGCAAAGGCCAGGACAAAGCCGGCGAACAACCACGTGCTCTCGGCCTCGCTGAAGCTGACGCCGCGAAGCTCTGAGATGTCGAAGGTGAACTGGCCCGTGATGTCTTGGGCGACGAAGGCCGTCGCGAGGATGGCGACCAGCATCGGAACGCTGCCGACCATCGTGTAGATGATGAACTTGATGGTGGCGGGGCCCCGCCCCTCGCCGCCCCAGATGGCGATGAGGAAGAAGAACGGGACCAGCATCGCTTCCCAGAAGACGTAGAAGATCACGAGGTCGGCGGCGGCGAACAGACCCAGCAAGCTCGCCTCGCCGGCCAGCATCGCCGCCAAGAAGCCCACCTCTCGCTCCGGGGGCCGCCAGGCAGTTGCGATGAGAGCCAGCATGAAGATTCCGGCCGTGAGCAGCAGCAGCCAAATGGAGATGCCGTCCACCCCGACAGCCCACTGGAGGCCGGCCTCGCTCACCCACGAATGTCGGTCGACGAATTGCAGTCCGGCCGCGTCCCTGTCGAGCCGCACGGTGAGTGAGATGACCATCGCGAGGGTCAGGCCCGCGGCAAGCAGGGCGGTCATACGCGCTTGAGGTCGGCTCGTGCCGGGAATGGCAAGCGCGAGCGCCGCGGCGAGCGGCAGCAGGATGATGGCCGTGACCATCGGCATCAGCGCGTCACGACCCACGCCAGGAGCGCGCCCAGGCTCACGACCCCCGCCACCATCACGAAGGCGTACGTACGGACCAGACCGTCCTGCGCAGCCCTGAGGGCGATCGCGCCCCCCCGAACGAGGCTGACCGCCCCCTTCAGCATGCCTTGGATGAAGTCGGGCTCGAACCGGCCGTACAGATAGTCGCCGAGATCACGACTGGGTTGGACCAGTGCCTGCTGGTAGACGGGATCGAAGCGGTACCCGTCCTCCAGCAGCCGGCGGGTCGCCGCGAAGCGTCCGGCCAGGCGGCTCCGGCGCCCAGGGTCGGCGGCAAAGATCCACCACGCCACACCGGCTCCGATGGCGACGACCGCGATAGAGGCAACGAGCGTGACCCCCTCCGCCTGCTGGCCGGGGATGGACTCAGGGCCGATCACGGGCTCCAGCCAGTCGGTGATCCAGCTCCAGCCACTGGGCACCTGAATCCAGCCGCCGAACAGCGAGAGCACGGCAAGCACAGCCACTGGCACGGTCATCGGCCAGCGCGAGCGATGCGGGTGCACGCCATAGCCACCCCCCGGCTCAGGGCCGTAGAAGGTCCGCAGCAGCAGCCGGAACATGTAGAAGGCGGTAATCCCGGCCGCGAGCGCGCCGACCACCCACAGCGCCCGGCCGAGGTCGCCCGCGTCCCACGCGCTGGCCAGAATCTCGTCCTTGCTGAAGAAGCCCGAGGTGCCGGGAACGCCGCTGATCGCGAGCACGCCGATCGCTGTCGCCACGTAGGCGAGCTTCAGGTGCCGCCCCAGTCCACCCATTCGGTCGAGGCTCTGCTCACCGGCAAGCCCGTGGATGACGATGCCGATCGAAAGGAAGAGCAGCGCCTTGAAGAAGGCGTGCGTCATGAGGTGGAACATCGCCGCGCCGTAGGCGCCGAGGCCGGCCGCCATGATCATGTAGCCGATCTGGCTGACAGTGCTCCAGGCGAGCACGCGCTTCACGTCCACTTGCACCATGGCGATCGTCGCCGCCAGGAAGAGCGTCACGGCCCCTGTGATCGCCACCAGATCCGACGCGAACGGCGCGAGCTCGTAGAGCTCGTGGGTGCGCACGACGAGGTAGACGCCGGCGGTGACCATCGTGGCGGCGTGGATCAGGGCGCTGACCGGCGTCGGACCCTCCATCGCGTCGGGCAGCCAGGTGTGCAGCGGTACCTGGGCGCTTTTTGCGGCGGCGCCGACGAACAGCAGGATCGTGACGGCCTCCACGGCGCCGCGGCTCAGCCCGTCGGGCGCGGCCTCGAAGACAAGCGCATAGTCGAGCGTTCCGAGCTCGACGATGAGGATGAACGCCCCGATCACCATGGCGATGTCGCCGATCACGTTGATGATAAAGGCCTTCTTGGCGGCGGCCACCGCGGGCGGCTTCTCGTAGTAGAAGCCGATCAACAAGTAGCTCGCCAGGCCGACCAGGGCCCAGCCGACGATCAGAAAGAGGAAGTTCGCGGCGAGCACCAGTAACAGCATCGAGAAGACGAAGAAGCCCATCTCCGCGAAGAAGCGCCGGTAGTCGCGGTCGTGCTCCATGTACTCGGTCGAGTAGAGGAAGATCAACGAGCCGACTCCGGTGATGATCAGCATCATCATCACCGAGAGGGGGTCGATTTGGAGTGCGACGTCGATGGTCAGATCGCCGATCTCGATCCACTCCCAGACCCGCGAGACCACCAGCCGGTCGTCGCTGCTCTCGCCAAGCATCTGGACGTAGAGCCATGCGCTCAGGAGGAACCCGAGCGCGATCGGGCCGACGCCGAGGACGCGGGTCATCGACCGCGGGGGCTCGGTCGGCCACGCGGCGAGTGTGGCCGCCCCGAGCAGGGGCAGGCCAAGGACGATCCATGCGAGGGCCGGTTCCACTAGCCCTTCAGGCTCGACATCTCGTCGACGTTGAGCGCGAGGCGCTGACGGAACACGGCGACCACGAGACCGAGGCCGATGACGACCTCGGCCGCGGCGACGGCCATCACGACCAGCGCGAAGATCTGCCCGTCGGTGTTGTCCCAGTGGCGCGCGAAGCCCACGAGGGCGATGTTCGCGGAGTTGAGCATCAGCTCCACCGCGAGCAGCATCAGCAGTGGGTTGCGGCGGCGCATCACCCCGAGCAGTCCCAGCCCGAAGAGGCCGAAGCTCAGGAGCAGATACCAGATCAGCGGCACCCCGCTCATCGGCCGCCCTCGAACTTGATGGCGCGCTTGGCGAGCAGGACGGCGGCGATCGCCGCCACCAGCAGGATGGCCGAGGTGGCCTCGAACGGCACGATGTAGTCGTCGATGAAGGCGCGCCCGACGGCCTCGGGGCTACCGATGTCGCCGGTGGCCTGCGGCTCGTCGCGCAGGCCGGGGAGGTCGCTGTTGGCCAGCATGATGCCCGCCTGGCCGACCAAGGCGATGACGACGATCCAGGCGAAGGGCTGATAGGGCGCCAGCCGGTCTTCCATCCCTGGCGGGGAACGCTCGCCGAGATAGGCGATCACGAAGAGGAAGAGCACGACGATCGCGCCGGCATAGACGATGATCTGAATCACCGCAACGAAGGGTGCGGCGAGCAGAAGGAAGATCACCGCCACGCTCACCAGGGTCACGATCAAGGCGACCGTGGCGCGGAAGGCGTTCTCGAGGGTCACGACGAGGACGCCCGAGATCAGAGCGCCCGCGGCGGCGATGACGAAGACGACCTGCTCAGCCAACGGCGTCTGACCCGTCGTCTCGAAGCGGCACCTTCTTCGGGTGCTCCGCGAGGAGCATGTCCTTGGTGTAGATCAGCGCGTCTCGGTCGTACTCCGAGAGCTCGTATTCGTGTTCGAGAGTGATCGCGTCGAAGGGGCAGGCGACCTCGCAGTATCCGCAGAAGATGCAGCGCGACATGTTGATCTCGTAGATGCGCGCGTAGCGCTCCCCGGCCGAGACGCGATTGTCGGGGGTGTTCTCCTCGGCCACGACCCGGATGCAGTCCGCCGGGCAAGCAGCCACGCAGAGGCTGCAGCCCACGCACTTCTCGAGGCCGTTGTCGAAGCTCCAAAGGCGATGACGACCGCGAAAACGGGGGAATACGGGCGTCTTCTTCTCCGGATATCCGATCGTCTCGGGACGCTTGAGCAGATGACGGAAGGTGACTCGGAAGCCCTTGAGGGTGTTCTGGACACTCACCTGATCACCTCAGTTCGCAAAGCCCAGGGCGACCACAATCGCGGTGATCACCAGGTTGGCGGTTGCAAGGGGCAGCAGCACTTTCCAGCCGAACTGCATCAGCTGGTCGTAGCGGAGTCGCGGCAGGGTAGCTCTCAGCCAGATGAACAGGAAGAGCAGCACCGAGACCTTGATCGCCAACCAGAGGAAGCCCGGCAGCACCGGCCCGGCATAGCCCCCGAGAAAGAGGGTCGCCCCGAACGCCGTGCTGATGATGATGT
>JAOTZF010000060.1 GCA_029861485.1 Thermoleophilia bacterium
CCTCGGGGCTTTCCTGGGCAAAGAGCAGCTCCAGACCGAACACGACCCCGAGCGGATCGAGCTCTTCATCGACGCTGTGCGCGTCAGTATGCGTCCGGGTATGCGGCTCGCCTTCGGCGCGGGCCCGGCACCCGGGGCCGATCTCACGATGAGTGCCGACGTCGACCGCCACAATTTCGACTCGCTGCCGCCCGGCACCCCGATCGGCTGGCTTGGCGCGACCGGGGCTTGGCCCCTGTGCACGCGGGCCCGGGATGGGATGGAGCACTCCGGCGAGTTGTTCGCACGGCGCAACGGCAGGCTCGAGACCCGCCGCCCGATCGTTCCGATCATGATGACGACAAGCCCTGATGCGGCGCTCGCGGACTGCCTGTTCTACGTGGTGCGGCCGGCCGCGGGTCTAGCGTCGCTCAGAAGATGATGCTGCTCGCAATGACGCCGGCCAGCACGACCAGTAGTCCGGCGAACATTCGGTCCAGCACCGCGGCGTCCATGCGGCGGCCGATGCCCGCGCCGAAGCGCGCGCCGATGATGCCGGCGACCGAGAGGACCGTGACCAACACGAGTGGCAGCTCGCCGACGGCCGCCAACCTCGTCACGAGTCCCGCCGCAGAGGCGACGCCGATCACGACCAGGGAGGTGCCGATCGCAAACTGGGTGGCCAGACCGGCGAGCAGAACCAGGGCCGGTACGATCAGGAAACCTCCTCCAACGCCTGCGAGGCCGGTGAGGAAGCCGGTGGCGGCGCCCATCGGCACGATGGCTCGTGCCGCTCGTGCCGATTCGGGGGGCTGGTAGGGCCGCTTGACCAGGGCGAGCGCCGCGAGCAGCATGAGGGTGGCGAGCACGAGCAGGATCGCATCGTCGGAAACCTGGGTGGAGGCGATGCTGCCCAGCACGGCCAGCGGCACCGCGCCAAGCACGAAGAGCCCGGCGGTGGGCACATCGACGAAGTGCTCTCGCCAGCTCGTGTAGGCGCCGGAGGCGGCCGTCGTTCCGACGATGGCAAGCGAGGCCGTCGTCGCTACCTCGACCGGCTGATCGAGCAGATAGACCAGAGCCGGCACCGTGAGCACCCCGCCGCCGGCCCCGAGCATGCCCAGCGCCAGGCCGACGGCCAGCCCCAATGGAATCGCGAGCGCGAGCTCCCCGCTCACGGTGGCCGGTGCGCCCTCATCCGGGCGCGTTCGGTTTTTCGGACAATCAGCCGGTTGCGGTAGGGGCCGCGAGCACGTCCGAAACGCCCCCCTCGGTGACGTGGATGACGTCGTCGATCCCGCGGGCGCGGAGCACGCTGGCGGCGATGCCGGCTCGCTGACCGGACGCGCATACAACCGCAACGGTGGCGCCCTCGAGGCGGCTGAGGTCGGCGTCACGCAACTCGTGGTACGGGATCATCCGCGTCTCGTCCAGAACGCCCGCGGCCCACTCCGCTCGCTCGCGAACGTCCAGGGCCACGAGGTCCGGGTCCGCGCTCAGCCGCTCCGCCAGCTTCGACGCAGGCAGACGGGGTGTGGCCGCCTCGGGCTCGCCGGCAGCAGGCCACACCTCGTATCCGCCCGCAAGATATCCCACCACCGAATCGATGCCCACCGAGCCTACGAGCCGGCATGCGGCAAGCGCGTCCTGCTCGCGCCTGCCCACGATCACGATGGCCTCATCGGGCCGCGCCAACCAGGCAAGGCGGTTCGCGAACCCGCCGCCCACCGAGGGGATCGAAATCGCGCCCGGAATGTGCCGCTCGTCGAACTCCGCTGACGACCGGCAGTCGACCACCAGTGCTCCGGCGGCTCGGCGCGAGGCGAAGTCCGCTGCAGGCAGTCCGGGAAAGCTCGTGGGGAAATCGACGAACTCGCCGGAGTTGATGCCGACGATGCGCGTGAAGTTCGCGGGCTGAGGGGGGAGGTCCGTGGTCGTCAGCTCGACGAATTGGTCGACGTCTCCGATGGCGAGCAGTGGGTTGTGCGCCAACTCGTAGCCCACCGTCGTGCTCGCCTTGAGGTCCATTCCCGGTCCGCCGCACAGAGAACCGCCGATGTGGCCCGGCCAGACCTCGGTCTCGGGCGGCAGCTGCAGGAGTCCCTGGTGGAGACTCTTGTGGAGATCGCGGGCGCCCGACTCGGCCTCGACCGCGAGGTCCGGTCGCGCGATGTCGGAGACGAAGAGGCTGTCGCCGGTCAGGACTGCCCATGCCTCGGGCCCCCGGGCACGATCGGTGAGCACGAACGCGGTGTGCTCGGGCCGATGCCCGGGCGTGTGCATCGCGCGAATCTCGACGTCTCCCAGCTGCAGGGTCCAGCCGTCGTCGAATGGCTCGTGCGGGTAGCTGACCTGCGCCTCGCGATGGATGTGGATCGTCGCCCCCAGCTCGGCGAGCCGGCCATGCCCCGACACTCGATCGGCATGGCTGTGGGTCTCGAGGACGTGCTCGATGCTCACGCCGTAGAAGTTGGCGGCGCGAAGGTACTCCTCGACGTCCAGGTGGGGATCTACCAGCGCGGCCATACCGGTGGCCTGATCGCCGACGAGGTAAGCCGCCGAAGCGAGGTCATCGAGGATGAATTGGCGCAGAATCATGTGACTCCGATCAGATGAGCGGGACTAGTGACCGAACTTGACCTCGGGCAGAGCCTTTGCAACCCAGACTGGGCGCCACCAGGCGGCTCGGCCGGCGAGCCTCATCGCCACCGGCATGAGCAGCAAGCGCACAAGCAAGGCGTCCAACAGAACCGCGACGCCCAGGATCACCCCCATCTCCTTCGGCGGCAGTGGCCCGGACAAGGCGAAGGTGAAGAAGACCGCCACCATCACAGCCGCCGCCGCCAGCACGACCCGGCCGGAGTGGGCGAGACCGCCGATCATGGCCTCGCGCGCATCGTGGGAGCTATCCCAGTGCTCCTTGGCGGATGAGAGCAGGAAGACCGTGTAGTCCATGGAGATGGCGAAGATCATCGCAAAAAAGAACACCGGTCCCCACGCGTCGAGGAACCCCTGGGACTCGAAGCCCAGCAGCCCCGAGAGGTGGCCCTCTTGGAATATCAGGCGGGCGACGCCGAACGCCGCCGCGGTCGCGAGCAGGCTCGTGATCACGCCGATTGCGGCGACCAGTGGCGCTTGGAACGCGAGCAGCAGCAGCACGAAGCCCAGCGCGAGCACGACCCCGATGACAAGAGGCGTGTATCGATTCAGGGCTGTTTCCAGGTCGTAGTTCTCTGCGGCGGCCCCACCTAGCAGCACATCCGCCGGAAGGGCATCGCGCAGGCGGTCGACGGTCTGCCCGAGCTCCGGGTCGGACGGATCCATCCTGGGGACGGCCTGGACCATCCCAAAGCCATCGGCACCGGTTTGAGGTGGGCTGGCTTGGGCGATACCCGGGTCGGCCGAGGCAATCCGCTGGGCCTCTTCCATGTCGGCTGCAGGGCCAACGAGCTGGAGCTGGCCGGGTGCCCCGGGACCGAAGGCCGTAACGACCTGCTCATAGCCGACCCGCGAGGAGTCCTCGCTCGGCACGACCGCGATCGACGGCATGCCGGTCCTGAGACCGAGCACCGGTGCCGCGAGCACCAGCAAGGCCACGAGGGCAGGGATCCCATAGAGCGCCGGCTTTGACCATAGGCGCGCGCCCCAGTGAGCGAAGCGGGCGGAGCGGTGCTCGCCCTCGTGCACCCATGGCAAGGCGAAGCGGTTGACCCCCGTGCCGAGCTTCGCGAGCACCGCCGGAAGCAGCGTGAGCGTGGCTCCGAGCACGAAGACCACCGAAAGCATGATTCCGAGCGCCATCGAGCGGAACGCCGGACTCGGCACGAGCATCACCGCCGAGAGCGCGATCAGGACGGTGAGGCCGGAGAAGAGCACGGCCTTGCCCGCGGTATCCATGGTGATGGCCGCCGCTTCCGCGCGGCTCAGCTTGGACCCGAGCAGTGCGGCGCGGAAGCGCACCACGATGAAGAGCGCGTAGTCGATGCCGAGCGCCAGCGCGAACATCAAGGCGAAGTTCATCGCCCAGATCGAGACGTCGAACAGTTGCGCCGCAACCACGAGCGAGCCCGCCGACGCGGCCAGACTCAAGATCGTCAGAAGCAGCGGCAGCCCTGCGGCGATGAGCGCTCCGAAGGCGACGATCAGGATCGCGAGCGTGACCGGCCACGACAGGAGCTCGGACTTGAGCATGGCCTCCTTGTTGGCCTCGTTGAAGTCCGACCACATTCCCGAGGCGCCCGTCACGCTCACCGTCGTGCCCGGCGCTGCCACCTCAGACAGCTCGCCTTTCATGTCGTCTGCCGCTCGCACCATTCCGGTCGGGTCGTCCGCGGCGCCGCCGAGCACTATCGCCGTGCGGCTGTCGGCGCTGATCGTGCCCGCGGCCTGGCTCGGTGGGGTGACCGAGGCGATGCTGTCGTGTGCTTCGAGGTGCTCCTCGACACGGGCGACGGTCTGCTGAAACGCCGGATCGTCGATAGTGACGGTCTCGGAGGCGACGACGACCGTCAGGGCGCTGCTGACATTGCCCTGGAACGCGTCCTGGGCGGTTTCCCTCACCTGAACCGACTCGGAGCCCGAGTCCTCCCAACCCGCGCCCGACAGCGCTGACTCGACACGGGGCGCCAAGGCCCCGAGGCCCACGACCAAGACGATCCAGATCGCCGCGACGATGCGGCCGTGCGTCGCCGACCAGCGGCCAAGGCGACCAATCGGTCCGACGTTGCTCATCGGCCTGCCTCCTTCAGGTCGCAGGTGCGTCGGAGAACCAGTGACATCGGGCAGTCACCGGCGATGACGTACAGGAGCTGGTTGGCTCCGACGAATGCGGTGAGAGCGAGAAACCACGGGCTCACCAGCGCGAGCACGGCACTGGCGAGCGTCACCCAACCTGCGATGGCGAACAGAACCCGCTCGAGCGACCACCCCCGGCCAGGGCGCGCTGCGGCAGCTGGGCTGCTCATGACGCCACCTCGCCACCCGCGAGGATCGCTTGGAGCTCCGCGACCTGATCGGCCACGCCTCCGCACACCCGCTCGCAGAGGTCGAACACGGAGTCGTCGGCGATCGCACATCGCACGGTGTTGCCGTCCTTCTCCCGCCGGACGATGCCGGCCCGGGCGAGGACACCGAGGTGCTTGGAAACGTTCTGCTGGCTGGTTCCAAGGCTCGCGGCCAACTCACCGACGGTCGCTTCCTCGGCGCGCAGGCGGTCGAGGATCCTGATCCTCATCGGCTCGCCGATCGCACGAAAGCGCTCCGCGATGATCTCAGCCAGTGGTTGGGGTAACGGATGAGGCATGAGCTTCGGCATTCGGTCTCCTCGACGGCTCGAACACGCAGGCAACTATACAACTGATGAGTTGTTTATCAACCACGCGGCACTCACTCGGTCGTGACTGATGGACGGCTCGAATGCGTCGGCTGAGCGCGCCCCCCGCGCCGACGCAGCCGGGGGGCGCCTAATGCGGCGAAGATTGGGCGGACGACCGCTAGGGGGTGTTGCTGCTCGGCCATCGCGCATCTCCTCGGGGCTGAGTGCGCTGCCACATGCTCGGCGCCCACGCCTCTCGCTCGGTGTTCAGCGCCGGTCCTCCGTACTTCGCAGCTCGCGCGTCCGGGCTCAGGCGGATGTTCGGAGGGCCCACCGTCGAGTCTTCGCCCAGAATCCCGCATCGACGACGGAATGGAAGGAGTCGAGATGAACATCCTTGTGGCGGTACTGGTGGTCTGCGCGGCCATCATCGGCGCGGCGCTCTTCCTCAACCGGCGCGGCGCGAGCCAGGGTTAGGCGGGGGCGGCCCCAGGTACTCCACCCGGGCCCGTCGAGCCCGCCGGCTCGCGGAGGGCCCCTTTCGCCTGGACACCCTGACCCGCGAAGATGGCCCTCACGGCTGCACCGGCCGCTCCCACAGGACCACACGACACCCCCGCTTCATCCGTGACCCGATTCGCCGCGGAGTTGGCGACGTGGATCGCCGGCCCGTGGGCCGCAGCAGAGCTTGCCGGAGGGCCGTGGGCCATCCTGCCGGCGGCGCTCGTGCTCGTCGCGGCGCCGGCGGTCTTCTCGACGGTAGGTGACAAGAAGACGATCCTCGTTCCGACGCCCGGACCGGTCCGGTTGGCGATCGAGCTCGTGCTCGCCGCCATCGGGGTGGTGAGCGCTTGGCTCGTCGGCCTGTCTGGGCCGCGTTGCCGGTCAGCGCCGTCGTCGCCCGTGATGCTGGTCACAAATGCCCGGCGCTTCCGTTGGCTGGCGCAAGGGGCGCCTCTGGAGTAGCACCCGGAAGCCTCAGTGGGCATGCGCCGATCACGGCCCGTAGGGTCATTGCGTCGAAGAATCGGCGAGTGAGGACGGTATGCGACGCAGACCATTCGGCCGGATTGGCTTCAGCGCCTCCGTTGTCGGGTTCGGCGCCTGGGCGATCGGGGCCAGTTGGGGAGAGGTGTCGGAGGCCGACGCAATGGCGGCGCTCCACGCGTCGGTCGACGCCGGCACCAACTTCTTCGATACGGCCGACGTCTACGGCGATGGCCGCTCGGAGCGGCTGATCGCACGCCTTCGTCGCGAGCGGCCGGAGGCGGACCTGTTCGTCGCGACCAAGGCGGGGCGGCGCCTCGACCCGCATGTCGCCGATGGGTACAACGCGGCGAACCTCCAGGCGTTCATCAAGCGCAGTCGCGAGAACCTCGAGATGGACACCCTCGACCTGGTGCAGCTGCACTGCCCGCCGACGGACGTCTACTACCGGCCCGAGCTCTTCGAGGCGATGGACGAGATGGTCGACCGGGGCCTGATCCACAACTACGGCGTCAGCGTGGAGCGGGTCGAGGAGGCTCTGAAGGCCATCGAGTACCCGAACGTCGCCTCCGTGCAGATCGTCTTCAACGCCTTCCGGCTCCGCCCGGCCGAGCGCTTCCTCGCCGAGGCCGCGAAGCGCGACGTTGCCGTGATCGCGCGCGTGCCGCTGGCGAGCGGCCTGCTGACGGGGAAGATGAGCGCCGACTCGGTATTTGGAAGCGACGACCACCGCAACTTCAACCGCGAGGGGCAGGCCTTCGACGTGGGTGAGACGTTCGCCGGGGTCCCATTCGAGGTGGGTCTTCAAGCGGTGGAGGAACTGCGCGCCTGGGTGCCCGACGGCGAGCCGATGGCGGCGTTTGCGCTGCGGTGGGTCCTCACGTTCGAGCAGGTCTCGACCGTGATCCCCGGGGCCAAGAACGCGGCGCAGGCGGCGGCGAACGCGGCCGCAGGTGGCGGCGAACCGCTCTCAGACGAGGCGATGGCCGCGGTTCGCGACGTCTACGAGCGCCTGATCAGGCCTCATGTGCACCAGCGCTGGTGAGCGCCGCTACAGGAGCCTAGGCCGCCACCGGTAGCTCGGGAACGCTCGTCCACGTCCCGTCGCTCTCACTCGAGGCCAGGGCGGCCTCGACGAACTGGATGCCCCGCAGGCCGTCCTCGGCATTTGGGAAGTGCGTGGCGAGCGGGTCGGGCGCGATGCCGGCACGACGGGCCACGATCGCCTCGGCCGCGTCGGAGTAGATGGTGGCGAAGCCCTCATGGAAGCCCTCGGGATGGCCCCTGACGATGCGGGAGGCGCGCGCGGACAAGGCAAGCGTGCCCGGCCCGTTTGGGGTTCGCAGCTCCGCGGGGCGGTCCAGCGGGCGGAACCACAGCCGGGTCGGCTGTTCCTGGGCCCACTCGACCGAGCCCTTCGTGCCGCTGACGCGAATTCGCAGACAGTTCTCGACGCCCGCCGCGGCCTGCGTGACCCAGAAGCTGCCTCGCGCGCCGTTGTCGAAGCGGAGCATCGCCCCCCCCATAGTCGTGCACCAGGCGATTGGGCACGATGGTGCCGATCATGGCCGCCACTTCGGCGACCTCGAGGCCCGAGATGAACCTCACGAGGTTATGGGCATGGGTGCCGATGTCGCCCATGACGAGCGATGGCCCGCCCCGCACCGGGTCGTAGCGCCAGGGCAGTCCGTCGCTCGGGTCTGGATCGTCCTCGTTCGCCTTGCCCCCCTGCACGTACTCCACCTGCACGAGGCGGATATCTCCCAGCTGCCCATCGGCCGCCATGGCGCGCGCTTGGCGCACCATCGGATAGCCGGTGTAGTTGTGCGTAAGGCAGTACACGAGGTCCGAGGCGCGCACGGCGGCGAGCACGTCTGCGGCTTCCTCGGCCGTATTCGCCATCGGCTTGTCGCAGATGACGTCGAAGTCCAACTCCAGCGCGGCCACCGCATAGTCGGCCAAGGAGCTCCTCGCGGACGAGGCCCTGCGGGCCGATCGGCCTGATGTCGTCGCGATCATGACCGATGAGGCCGAGCTCGCGAGGTCCACTTGTGGTCGGCGGCAGGACCCGGCTAGCGTCATTTCCACGACCACGGGGGGAGAGGCGATGCCCGGGAAATTCGAGCTCAAGAAGAGCTCAGATGATCAGTTCTACTTCAACCTCAAGGCCGGCAACGGCCAAGTCATCCTGACCAGCGAGCTCTATACCTCCAAGAGCAGCGCGAACAAGGGCATCGCGTCGGTGCGCAAGAACTGCTCGCTCGACACCTGTTTCCATCGCCATACGTCCAAGGCCGGACAGCCGTGCTTCGTGTTGAAGGCGCGAAACGGCGAGACCATCGGCGCAAGTCAGATGTACGCCTCGTCGTCCTCGTGCGAGAAGGGGATCGCGGCCGTCAAAGCCAACGGCGGCTCCGAACGGGTCGACGATCGGACCTAGCCGGGCTGCCGCCGCGGTGCCCACGCAGGCCGCAGGCATCGTGCTGTTCCGCATGGCCGAAGGGGACGGGGGACGGGCCGACCTCGAAGTGCTGATCGCCCATATGGGAGGTCCGTTCTGGAGCAACAAGGACGAGCGCGCCTGGTCGATTCCCAAGGGTGAGATCGAGCCCGAGGAGACACCCGAGCAGGCGGCGCGGAGGGAGTTCGAGGAGGAGCTCGGCTCGGCTCCTCCCGATGGGCCGCTCGTCCTGTTGGGCGATTTCCCCCAATC
>JAOTZF010000061.1 GCA_029861485.1 Thermoleophilia bacterium
CCACGCGTTCAACGCGATGAGGGGCATCGAAACCCGAGCCGCGACGGCACTCGTAGCCTTCCTCCGGCACGGTCGGGCCCATGTCTCGGCGATCGCCGACGGCGTACACGTCCATCCGGAGAACCTTGCGCTGATCCGGCCGCTCCTCGGCTCGCGGCTTGTACTGGTGAGCGATGCCAGCGCCCCGGCGGGAGCCGGTCCTGGCAGCTACCGGCTGGGGGCACAACGCGTCGCATTCGACGGCGAGCGCGCGAGCGTCGGCGACAGCCTGGCAGGAAGCGGCAGCCTCCTTGACACCGGCCCGCGGGTGCTCGCGGCCGCGGGTTGGACGCCCGATGAGGCCCTCGCGGCGGCAACCCAAGCGCCCCGGGAGGTACTCGGCCTCGGGCCGGGCGATGACCTGGTGCTGTGGGACGAGCGGCTGCGCGTGCGCCTCACCGTCGTGGGCGGCGCCGTTGCATACCGGGATGCAGGGTTGCCGTTCGCGCTGCCGGCGAGCCTCAGCTGAGTGGACCGGGGTCGCCGTAGACATCCGGCCGGCGATGGTCGAACACGGGCAGCCGCCCCCGGACGGAGGCCAGAGCGTCGAAATCGAGGTCGGCGACGATCACAGTCTGCTCGTCGGGCGCCTGGGCCAGCACGATGCCCCATGGGTCGACGATCAGGCTGCGGCCGTAGGACTGGGTGCCGTTGGCGTGCTGGCCGACCTGGTTCGCGGCGACCAGGAAGGTCTGGTTCTCGATGGCGCGAGCACGGAGCAGCGGCTCCCAATGGTCGCGCCCGGTGGCGGCCGTGAACGCTGCCGGTACGACGACGACTTCGGCGCCGTCCAGGGCAAGGCGCCGATAGAGCTCCGGAAAGCGCAGGTCGTAGCAGATCGACATGCCGATGGCGTGGCCCTGGGCGTGGCCCACGACCACATCACCTCCGGCGCGCGCGCCCGCAGACTCCCGGTAGCTCACACCTCCGACATCGACGTCGAACATGTGCAGCTTCCGGTACGTGGCGCTGGCCTCACCGTTCGGCTGCACGAGCACGCTGGTGTTGAAAGCCTGGTCGGCGCCAGGTATCCGCTCGATGATGCTCCCCGCCACAATCGCGACGCCCAGCTCGGCCGCCCAATCCCGCACGGCGTTGAGGGACGCGCCGTCCAGATCCTCGGCAGCGGCCAGCGTCCGCTTGTCGTTGTGGATGTAGTGCCACTTCTCGGGCAGCACGACCAACGTGGCACCGGCTGCGGCCGCCCGGCGCACGAGCGCCCCGGCGACCCGATGATTGGCGATGACATCGTCGCCGGTCGTCATTTGAACGGCCGCAACCCGCAGATTGCCACCGCCGGTGGTCGGGACCTCGATCACGGCCGGAATCGTAGCGCCGAAGCTACAATCGCCTGCGACCCCAACGACGAGGTCGTTACATGTCGATAGACACCCTTTCCCAGATCGAAGACGTCCTCGAGACGATCAGGCCCGCGCTGCACTCGGACGGCGGCGATGTCGAGCTGGTCGAGTTCGACGACGAGGGCTTCGTTCACCTGAACATGCTGGGCGCCTGCGGGGGCTGCCCGCTGTCGACGGCGACCCTGGTGCTCGGTATTGAGGCTGAGCTTCGCCGGCAGGTGCCCGAGGTCGAAGGCGTGATCACGGTCTGATGACACACGCCCGCCGAGGCGGGCGTGGACATCACGCGAAACATCGGGGTGCGCGGATTTGAACCGCGGACCTCTCCGACCCGAACGGAGCGCGCTACCAGGCTGCGCCACACCCCGCCGCTGAATCGCGGCCAACGACTTTACCCGAGCGAGGTCGCGACAGCGAGCAGTCGGCTTGTGTCGCGTCGGTCGCGACCGATAGCGTGTCGAGATACGCCAAGATGGAAGACGGTTCTTCTTGATCAACCCGCCAGCAAAGAGCACATTTTCTTCCCTCGTCGGGGCCCGTCACGGACTTGCAGGCCTGTTTCGTGCCTACCCGGGCTTGCGCGAGATCGGGATATTCGTGGCGGCGCTGCTCGTCTACCAAGGCTCGCGCGCCTTCGTGATCGGAGATACCTCTACCGCGTTTCAGAATGCCGCAGGGGTCGTGGAGTGGGAGAAGAGCTACGGGCTCTTCTTCGAACTCTCGATCCAACGCTGGGCTCTCGCGAACATCGAGTTGGTCGAGGTGCTGAACTACTTCTACCTCTCGGCGCACTGGATCGTGACCACGGCGTTCTTCGTCTGGCTCTGGCACCGGCGCAAAGGCGTCTACCCATATGTTCGCAACGCGTTCTTGCTCGCGAACGGAATCGCTTTGACGATCTTCATGGTCTACCCGGTGGCGCCACCGCGCCTGATGAGGAGCTCCGGTTTCGTCGACACCCTGAACCGGGTCAGCGACGTCGACCTGCATGGCGGCCTGCTCTCGGGATGGTTCAACCCCTACGCGGCAGTGCCCTCGATGCACTTCGGCTACTCGATCATGATCGCGCTTGTCGCCATGTGGCTCATCAGAGCGTGGCCGCTGCGTTTTCTGGCGCTCGCCTACCCGGCGGTGGTGTTCATCACGATTGTCGGGACCGGTAACCACTTCGTGATCGACGCGGTGGCCGGAACCGCCGTGGTCGCGGCGGGTTTCGTGCTGATCGCGATGTGGATGCGGCTACGCGGGCAGCCGATTCGCGCTGCGAGCGGCGCTTAGTTACTTCCGTAACGAGCTCACCAGCGCTAACGTCCCTCCATGGACGGGCACGGCGCAGGGGTTGAGGCCACTAAGAGATGACGGCCTCCCGCTCTGCCACATCCGTCCCGATTGGAGCCTGCACACCGGGCCTCGCGGGCCGTGGCTGGCAGGCGCAAACCCGGCGTGGAGGTGCATCGTGGCCAATCACCTGACGATAGACGAGTTGTCGAGTCTGCTCGGGCTCAGGGAGCGCGACATCGTGCGGATCTGCCAGAAGGAGGCGATCCCGATCTACCAGGGCAGAGTGGACAAGATGCTCTTCGTCAGGTCGCTGCGGGCCGGTGGCTACCATCTCAGCGAGCCGGCACAGGGTATGCTCGCCGCCTCCTAGTCGCCGGGACCACAGTCAGGCGAGGGATCCGCGCCCCTCGTGTAGAAGATCCTCTGCGTGACAGCCCGCCCCTTTTCACTTCTGCTCGCGCTCGCCGCGGCCATACTGGCCGCGGCGCCGGCCGAGGCCACAGGGAACCAGGTCGCGAACACCCTGAAGGGGTATGTCGAACAGAGTCCGCAGACCGGTGCCCTCGTCTGGCGCCTCGACGCCGCCGGACCGACGGTGGTCGCGAGCCACCAGCCGGAGTCTGCGCGGCTTCCCGCCTCGACGATGAAGCTCGTAACCACGGCAGGGGCCTTGACCGCTCTCGGCCCGAACTTCCGCTTCTCCACCCGGCTCTACACGAGCACGGGCGCAAAGCTACAACGCGGCCTGCTGCAGGGCCCGCTCTACCTGCAGGGCGGAGGTGATCCCGTACTCGCGACGCGCGCCTATGCCAAGCGGTATCTCGGCGGGCGAGGAGCCAATCTCCGTCGGCTCGCCAAACCGCTGAAGCGCCGCGGCATCCGCCGAGTGAGGGGGCCCATCGTCGCCGACGAGCGCATCTTCGACACCAAGCGTCTCGGACGGCAGTGGCTCTCGCGCTACACCCTCTACTCGCAGCCACTCAGCGGGCTGACCACGAACCAGAGCTTTGCCGGGGACACGCAGGGCCCGTACGCGAGCCGGCCGGCCATCGCGGCCGGCTCGCGCCTGAAAGCGACGATGCGGGGCGTCGGCGTCGCGCACTCGGGTTCGGTGCGGATCGGACGGACTCCGAAGCGCGGACGTCTGCTGGCGACCGCGCAGTCGCCGTCCCTGCGCACGATCTCGCGCATGATGAACACCACCAGCGACAACCACATGGCCGAGACGCTCGTGAAGGGCGTGGGCGCATACGCGGTCGGCAAGGGCACCAGCGCGGCGGGCTCGAAGCGCATAGCCGTGGCGCTTCGCGAGCGCGGCATCCTGACGACCGGCGACCGCTTGGCTGACGGTTCGGGCCTGTCTCGCGCCAATCGGCTCTCGGCCGCCAGCCTCGTGCGCTTGATGGCGTTCGCCGACCAAGACACCACCTGGGGGCCCACGCTGATCCGCTCGCTGCCGCGCGGCGGCGAGGGCACGCTGCGCCGCCGCTTCCTGGGCTCTGCCCGCAAGCGCGTGCGGGCGAAGACCGGCTACATCAGCGGCGTCAGCACGCTGGCAGGCCGAGTCGTCAGCCGGCGCGGCAAGGTCTACGTCTTCGCCCTGCTGATGAACGGTGGTGAGCTCACCGCTGCGCGCACGACCCAGGACCGCATCGTCGCGCTGCTCGCAAGCGGCGCCGCCGACGCCGCGTAGCCCAAGGCGCCGTCATCCCAGCGCGTCGGGGGCGAGGTCGGCCGCCGTGATCGTGCGTGCCCGAAGGCCGGCGGTCGTGAAGCCCTGCGCCAGCTCCGATCGAATCGCGTTGAGACGGCGGATCGCGGCCTGGGCGATGCGCTGGTTGATCTCCAGCTGCGTGGCGGTGAGGGTGAAGGTGGCGTCCTTGTCGGCCGGGGGCGCAACCTTGGTGACGGTGGGCGGGGCGGCGGCCGCCGGAGCCGCCGAGCTGATGCCGAGCGTGCCCGCCAGCGTCGCCGACGTGATCGCGCCATCACGGATGTCGCCCCCACTCAGCCCCCGGTCGAGGCGCGCCCCCTGATGGCATTCGCCAGGCGCACGGCCTTGGAGGCGATGCGCTGGTTGATGCGCTGCTGCTCCACCGTGTTCGTGAAGACCACGTCGGTCTTCACCGCCGCCGGTGGCACCTTAAGCGTGCGCGGGGCCGCCGCGCGGGTCGGCCGCGGCGCGGTCGGCGGCCCGACCGCTATGCCCTGGCCCATAACGCTGGCGGTGAGGCCTCCGCCGCAGAGGTCGCGCGTCGCCAGGCGCGCGCCAAGCCAGTCGTCGATGGCATTGGCCCGGCGGATCGCGGCCGAGTAGATGCGCTGGTTGATGCGCAACTGCTGCACGCTGAGCGTGATCCTTCCCGACTCGCTCTCGTTGAACTCGAGCGGGGGGGCGCAATCGCCCACCGGCACGTTCTGGACCAGCACCTGGCCGCCCAGGCCGGCCGTCCACTGGCTCCATGCGAGCAAGGCCTCGCCTCGCGCGGTAGGCGCCAGAGAGAGCAGGCCGGCCCAGTCACCGACTCCGAGGTAGTCGGACTCGGTGAGTGTCGAGAAGGGGGCTACCTGGGACGCTGCGACCGCCCTGACGCGATACCACCCCGTTCCCGTCCATGCGGCATAGGAGTTCGCGATGGGATCGATGGACGCCAGGATGTCCCTGAAAGCCGCGCTCAAGCCGCCCGGCCCGTTGTACGTGTCCACATAGAGCGTCTCCGTCGGTCCCCAGCTCGCCGCCGCGGCCGAGCGGCGACGGGCACGCAGATACTGCGGCACCTCCTCCGCGGAGGAGGTGCGCTCCCTCTCCTCGCGCCAGATGAAGACCGCGTCTCCCGCCGCGTTGCGGTCGATTCTCATCGCCCCTGCCACGAGGCCCGTCCGCTGAGGGGGAGAGACTCGGGTGGGCTCCACGTGGACCCCGGGCCCTTGAGCGCGACCTCATAGCCGTCGCCGGAGCGCCAGGCGGCGATGGCCGTACCGGCGGCGGCCACGGCGAGCTGCCCGCCCGCCGCGGTGCCGAGCGTCGTCGCGGGCTGCCAGTCGCCGGCCGCGGGGCGGACGGCCGCCCTCAAATCTCCCGTTGAGGCTCCCGGCGGCACCTCGGCCCAGATCGCGCCGACGTCACCCTCGCGATCGATCGCCAGCGTGGGCAGCGCCCCAACCGGGTGTGGCACGCTGTCAGTGCTCCAGCCGCTTTGGGGAGTGCCGAGGTCGACCACCGAGCGGCCGACCTGCCACCCTGATGTACCGATCTCGACCCACGCCACCGTGGCGATGCCGCCGGGAGTGATCTCGAGCACCGGAGAGCCCGAGCGGACATCTCTCGGCCCCGGCACGGCGCGAGCGTTTGGCCAGTCACCGGCGAGGCCGGCGCGAAAGCTCCACTTCAGCCCGTCCTCATCGCGCCAGACCACGACTGCCCGCCCGGTGGCGTCGATCGCCGACCGCACGTCGGCGGGGCGCTCGAAGGTCAGCTTGGAGACCCGCACCGGTGCGGCGTATGGGCCACCCGCGCTACGTGCGCGCGCGCACGTAGGCGCCGTAACGGATCGTGGACTGGGAGACGTAGGCGACCACGTTGGCTCCGGCGGAGTTCATCGCGACATCGGACTGCCACGACTCGGCCCGAGGAGTGTTGAGCACGGTCGTGGGCGCGGCGCTTGCCGACCCCGCCCAGCCGAGCAGGGCGAGCCCCACAATGAGCAGCGCCGTAGGCGCACTGATGGCTCTTGTCAGCGGCACGCCAACAGGTTGGCCGAGCGAATGCTCGCCACCACCCGGCCGCCCACGGACGCCCGCTGCGGACAACCCGCCGCGGCTAGTCGTCCTCCCTGCCCAGCCCTGAGCGCGACGCGACGTCGCGCCTCAGCGACTCCGTGTCCCACCCGGCATCGCGCTTCTCGAGATCGTCGTCCTCGAGATCCGAGCGAAGGGTCTGCTCCAACAGCGCAATGCGCTCGCGGGCCTCGCTGATGGGCACGGTGTGATCTTCGCCGGCCAACTCGGCCATCTCGCGCAGATGGTACTCGTCGTGGTAGCGGAAGTTGCGCGCCGAGCGCACGGCTTGGTGCCTGCGGAAGCCGAGCATGCCGAGCGCGTCGGTGCCCATCCTGAGGCCCGAATCGAGCGTCTCGCGATAGACGTGCTCGACGCCGGCGTTGAGCAGACGGGTGGCGGCGCGCCGATCCCGGGCGCGGGCGAGAATCGTGAGATGGGGAAAGCTGTGGTGGATCTTGTGCACCAGCTCCACCTGCTTGTCGACGTCGCCCATCGACAGCACGATGAGCCTGGCCTGCTCGGCGCCCGCAGCGCGCAGCAGATCCGTGCGAGACGCATCACCGTAGAACGACTTGATTCCGAGCTTGCGAAGCACCTCGATGTGATCGGGGTTGTTGTCGAGCACTGTCACCCCGACGTCGTTCGCTCGCAGCAGCCGGCCCACATAGTTCCCGAAGCGCCCGAATCCGGCCATGATGACCGGGTTCTCCTCGTCCACCGCGTCGGGCGTGCGCTCGTCGGTGGGCTTGGTGCCGAAGTTCGGCAATAGGACGTACTCGGCGAGCAGCAGCAAGAGGGGCGTCACTGCCATCGAGATCGCCACCGCCGCGATCAAAGGCGATGTAAGCGAGTCCGTGAGCACCCCACCCTCCTCGGCGATGGAGAACAGGACGAACGCAAACTCCCCGCCCTGGGCCAGCGCGAACGCGAAGATCGTGCGCTGATCAAATCCCATGCCGAAGCGCACGCCCAGGGCGTAGAGCACGGAGAGCTTCACGATTACGAGCCCGACGACGATCAGAGCGATGTTGAGCCAGTCCTCGGTGATGACGTCGAGATCGATCGACGCGCCCACGGAGATGAAGAACAAGCCCAGCAGCAAACCCTTAAAGGGCTCGATGTCTCCCTCGAGCTCGTGGCGATACTCGCTGTCGGCCAGCACCACGCCGGCAAGAAAGGTGCCCAAGGCCGGTGAGAGCCCCACCTCGGTCATGAGCAGCGTGATGCCCACGACGATCAGGAGGGCCGCGGCGGTGAAGACCTCCCGGATGCCGGCGCTGGCGATGAAGCGGAAGGTCGGTCGAAGCAGGAAGCGACCGACGCCGATCAGCCCTACTACTACGCCGATGATCACCAGCGCCTGCGCATATCCCGACAGACCGGAGATCAGGGTCTCGTCCGCGCTGTGGCCCTCGCCGTCGGTCATCTCGTTGACGGCGAGCAGCGGCAACAGGGCAATGATGGGGATCACCGCAATGTCCTGAAACAGCAGCACCGAGAAGCCGTTCTGACCGGCCTCGGTGCGCATCAGGTCCTTCTCGTTGAAGGTCTGCAAGACGATCGCCGTGGACGAGAGCGCCAGGATGAGCCCGATGGCGAGCGCGATCTGCCAGCTGTAGCCGAGCGCGAGCGTGGCGGCGCCGATGATCGCCGCTGTGAGCACGACCTGCAGCCCGCCCAGGCCGAGGATGGAGGTCCTGAGGTTCCAGAGCTTCTGCGGCTGCAGCTCCAGCCCGATCACGAAGAGCATGATCACGACACCGAACTCGGCGAAGTGGAGGACGTCTTCGCCCTCGTCGCCGACGAATCCCAGTCCAAACGGCCCGATGACGAAGCCCGCGATCAGATAGCCGAGGACCGACCCGAGTCCGAGGCGCTTGGCGACCGGAACCGCCACGACGGCGGCGACCAGGTAGACGAACGCCTGGACGAAGATGTCGTCAGCCACTGACGCGCTCTCCGACGAAGGCCATCGCCGCCTCCGAGTTGATGCGATCGTGCTCGCGGACGGCATCGCGATTGACCGCGCCGTCACGCAGGGCCTCCACGAGGCGGCGGTAGTCATCGGCGTGCCCGAGTACCTCCTCGGGCGTCATGTGCAGCGAACCATGGGCGACGAACGGCGGCAGGTAGTCCATGCCGCAGAGCCGGGCAGTCTGCTCGAACGGCACCAGAAGCTCGCGGATGGTGAAGCGGTTGATGCCATCGCGCCGGTAGGCACTCTCGCGACCGCCGGTGGTGATGACCTGCAGGACGGTCTTGCCCATGAGAGCCTCGCCGCCACGGCCATAGGCCCAGCCGTGCGCCAGCACGAGGTCCTGGTACTCCTTGAGAATGGAGGGGCTGGAATACCAATAGAAGGGGTGGTGCAGCACGATGATGTCGTGTTTCACGAGAAGCGCCTGCTCGTGCTCGACCCGGATATCGAGATCCGGATACGCCTCGTAGAGATCGCGGAAGGTGACCCCGGGCAGATCTCGGACGGCCTCGATCAGCACCGCGTTCACCCGCGACTTTTCGAGCGCGGGATG
>JAOTZF010000062.1 GCA_029861485.1 Thermoleophilia bacterium
CGATCACATTCGTCAGCGCCCGACGCACATCCTCTCGGTGCGCGTTTACCACTCCTTCGGTGCCCAGGGTCACGAGCTTGATGTCGCGCCGCTCCGCGCGGGGCGTGAGCTCGGCCACGACCTCGCCGATGAGCTCGGCAGCGACGATGGTGTCCGCCTGCCGGCCACGCGCCCGCTCGACGAAGAGCAGATCGGAGACCAGGCGACCCATACGCCGCATCTGCTCGCGTGCGACCGCTGCTGCACTGCGGTAGTCGCCGGTGGTCGCGGTGGGGTCCGAGAGTACGACGTCCAGGTTCGTCTGGGCCGTCGCCAGTGGAGTCCTCAGCTCGTGAGAGGCGTCGGCGAGGAAGCGGCGCTGGCTCTCGACCGCGCTCTCAGTCCGGCTGAGGAAGGCATCGAGCGTGTCCGAGAGCTCCTTCAGCTCGTCGTCGGGCCCGCCGAGATCGATGCGCCCGGAGAGATCCGGCGCCCGGTCGTAGAGCTCACGGGCGCGGGCGGTGATCTGGCTGACTGGCCGCAGCACGAGCCCCGAGACGTAGTAGCCGATCGAGATCGACAGCAGCAGCAGGCCGATGAGGCCGATGAGGGAACCGCTTCTCAGCTGCGCCAGGGTGCGCTGATCGATCTCGCGATCGACGAGCGCCCGGAATTGCTCCTCTGCAACCAGGCGGCGAGCCTCGCGGGGGCTCAGGCCGGTCTCCTGCGCGCGCTCGAAAGCCCGCTCGCGCAGCTCCGGGCCGCGGAGCGAGGGTGCGTCGCGCACCTGCGCGGCGGCGACGACGAGGACGATTGCGAGGACGAGCGCCGAGGCTGCGAACAGCAGCGCCGAGTACCACAGCGTCAGCCGGAGGCGGATGGAACGGCGTCGGGGTCCCGTAGGCGGTAGCCCGCCCCGATCACCGTCTCGATCCGTTCCCGGCCCACCTTGCGACGCAGCGTCCCCACCTGAACTCTCACTGTGTTCGTGAAGGGGTCCACCTGGTCGTCCCATACGTGCTCCAGGAGCTCTTCTTGGCTCACTACTCGCCCAGCATTGCGCATCAGGTAGTCGAGTAACGACCACTCCTTTGCGGTCAGCTCGATCGACTCCCCTTCGACGGCCACCGCGCGAGTGGCCGGATCCAGGGTCAGAGTGCCGACCTTAAGCACCTCGGCACGACCTGGCGACTCCCGCCGGATGAGGGCCCTCAGGCGTGCGGTGAGCTCACCGAAGTCGAACGGTTTCACGAGGTAGTCGTCGGCGCCGGCATCGAGCCCCTCGATGCGGTTCTCGACGGCATCGCGGGCCGTGAGCATGAGCACCAGAGGTGGGTCCTCACGATCGCGAATGCGCCGGCACACCTCCACACCATCGAGACCCGGCAGGTTGAGGTCCAGCACGACGATGTCGTAGTGCACGAACGAGGCCCGCGACACCGCTTCTGTGCCGTCGGGCGCCTCGTCGACGGCGTAGCCCTCGCGAGCCAGGCCGCGCCGCAAAGCGCTGCGCAGATCCGGCTCGTCCTCGACAACCAGCAGACGCACGCCGCCCAGACTAGACAGGCGGGCCGAAAGAATGGCTAAAGGGAACCCCTTTGAGGCGGGCGCTGCCGTTCTGTCATACAATTGCCATTGTCGGGAGGGGCCGACATATGCGGGAGGTGGCGCCCAGATGGACGCTGGCGCCGATTTGAGCGGCGGAAAGGTCGCCCTGCTCTTTCCTGGGCAGGGCGTGCAGAAGGTGGGCATGGGCCAGGGCTTCTTCATGACGTCCGACGCTGCCCGCGCGACGTTCGACGAGGCCAACGACGTGCTCGGCTACGACCTGGCGCGCCTGTGCTTCGAAGGCCCGGCCGAGCGGCTGGGCCAGACCGACCGCTGCCAGCCCGCGGTGCTGACGACGTCCGTTGCCTTGTGGAGGGCAGCCGACGAGGCCGGCTTCCGCGGCGACCTTGCGATGGGCCACTCGCTCGGCGAGTACTCGGCATTGGTCGCAAGCGGATCGCTGTCCTTCGAAGAGGCCCTGCGCCTGGTCGTCGAGCGCGGCTCGGTGACGACCGCGGTCGCCCGCCAAACGCCCGGCTCGATGGCCGCGGTGCTCGGGGCGAGCGAGGACGAGGTGGAGGCGCTCTGCGAAGAGGCCGGTGACGTATGGCCGGCCAACTACAACTGCCCCGGACAGGTGGTCACCTCGGGCTTGCGCGGGGGCGTCGAGCGCATGCTCGAGATCGCCACCAGCCGTGGGATCAAGACCCGGATGCTCGATATCGACGGCGCTTTCCATTCGTCGATCATGGCTCCCGCGGCCGAGCGTTTCCGCGGCGCGCTGCAGACCGTGCGCATCCAAGCGCCGTCGCTGCCGTTCCTCTCGGCGACGTCTGTCGCGATCGAACGCGGCGAGCGGCTCCGCATACTCCTGGCTCAGCAGCTGACCGCGCCGGTGCGCTTCACGCAGACGGTTTACACGGCGCTGGATCTGGGTGTCGACACGTTCGTCGAGTTCGGGCCGAGCAGGGTGCTTACCGGCCTCGTGCGGCGCGTCCGACCCGGCACGACCACTCTGACGGTCTCCAGCCCGGACGATCTCGCAGCGCTGACCGAGCTCAGGGGCAGGAGCGGCTGAGCTGCCGGTAGCCCTGGTTACCGGCGCCAGCCGGGGAATCGGTGCGGCGTGCGCCCTGCGGCTGGCGCGCGATGGCTTCGATGTCGTGCTGACATACGGCTCGGACGCTGCTGTGGCGCAGACCGTCGCCGAGCGGGTGCGCGCCGAGGGGGTACGCGCCCAGACCACCCGGCTGTCGGCCATCCGCGATGATCCGACGGAGGTGATCGCGGCAGCCGAGCAGCAGCTCGGCCCACTCGACGCGGCCGTGCTGAACGCGGGAATAACCCGCGATGCCCCGGCAATTCGCGCCGGGGGTGAGACCTGGCGCGAGGTGATCGACGTCAACCTGACCGGTACATGGAAGGTCGCCCAGGCCGCCGTGCGCTGCATGCGCAAGAGGCGCGCAGGAACCGTCGTAGTGATGACCTCGATCGTTGGCCTGCGCGGAAACATCGGCCAGGTGAACTACGCGGCCTCCAAGGCCGCGCTCATCGGCATGACCCGCAGCCTCGCCAAGGAGGCCGCTCCCTATGGGATCCGGGTGAACGCCGTCGCGCCGGGATTCGTCGCGACGCGCCTTACGGAGGTGCTGGATGACGATCTCACCCAGCGTCTGCTCGCCGCGACACCTCTCGGGCGGCTCGGAGAGCCTGAGGACATCGCCGGTCCGGTTGCGTTTCTGTGTTCTGAAGGGTCCGGCTACGTCACCGGGACGGTGGTCAACGTCGACGGCGGTCTGAGCTACTGAGCCATCTCGGCGCCGCTCCGCGCCAACCCCTAAGGTGTTTGGGTGCCTCACGATTCCATCCCCGAGGTGGTCGTCACCGGCATCGGCATGATCAGCTCCCTCGGCGTGGGCCGGCACGAGAGCTGGCTGTCCGCCCGGGAAGGGCGCTCCGGAGCAGCGCCCGTGACCGCCTTCGACACCTCCGACTATGGCTCCAAGATCGCGTGCGAGGCGAAGGGCTTCGACCCGCTGGACTTCCTCGACCGCAAGAACGTGCGGCGCTCGGACCGCGCCTGCCACCTGGCGGTGGGAGCCGCGCGGCTCGCGCTGGACGACGCCGAGCTGACGATCAACGGCAACTCGCGCGAGGTCGGCGCGGTCATCGCGAGCGGCGGCGGCGGCCACGGCATCTACGAGCACCACTTGGACACGCTCGCCGAGCGCGGACCCGACCGGGTCTCGCCGCTCGCGGTCGCCTCCAGCATCATCAACATGCCCGCCGGCATGGTCTCGATGGAACTCGGCCTTCAGGGGCCGCTGAGCTGCCCGGTCACCGCGTGCGCGTCCAGCACGCATGCCCTCGGCGAGGGCGCCCATATGATTCGGCGCGGCGCAGCCAGCGCGATCCTGGCCGGGGGCAGTGAGGCGAGCATCGCCCCGTTCATCATGGCTGCTCTCGACGCCACGCGTGCGCTCTCGCGACGCAACGACGAGCCGGGTGCGGCGAGCAGACCGTTCGACGCGGACCGCGACGGGTTCGTGCTCGGCGAGGGAGCGGCGGTCTTGGTGCTCGAATCGCGTGAGCACGCCGAGCGGCGCGGTGCACCGATCATCTGCACGCTTGCCGGCTACGGAGCGAGCGGCGACGCCCACCACCTCACGGAGCCGGCGCCCGACGGCTCCTCTCAGGCCGCAGCGCTGCGGATTTGCCTTGAGCGGGCCGGCCGCGGGATCGACGAGGTCGGGTACGTGAATGCCCACGGCACCTCGACACCCACGGGCGATCCGGTCGAGGTCGGCATGCTGCGGAGCGTCTTCGGCGACCGAGCGCCTGATCTGCCGGTGTCCTCCACCAAGTCCATGCACGGCCACTGCATGGGAGCCGGTGGCGCACTCGAGGCCGGCCTCGTGGCTATGACGATCGGGTCGGGCGTCATTCCCCCCACGATCAACCTCGAGTCCACCGACCCCGAGTGCACCGGCGTGGACCACGTCACCGCAGCTCGCGATGCGTCGGTCGACCTCGCCCTGTCCAATTCCTTTGGCTTCGGCGGCCACAACGCCGTCATCGCACTCGCCACAGCGGCTTAGAGAATGGGCTCGAAGAGCGACTTTCCGCGTGTGGCGGTAACGGGGGTGGGCATCCTCTGCGGGCTGGGCATCGGGCGGGAGGAGGTGTGGGCGAACGCAGCCGCCGGCGCCAGCGGCGCGCGCACCATCACCCGATTCGACGCCGGCGAGCACAACGTGAAGATTGCCTGCGAGGTCCCGGATTTCGACCCGGACCGCTTCGTCGACACGCGGAGCGCGCGCCGGGCCGATCCGGTGAGCATCCTCGGAGTCGCCGCCGGGCGCCTCGCGCTCGAGGACGCGGACCTCGACGCCGGGGCGCTGACCCCCGAGCGCAGTGGGGCAGTTGTGGCCAGCGGGACCGGCGGCAACATGATCCGCGAGCGCCAGTACAAGGTGATGCGCGAGCGCGGGCCCGATCGGATCTCACCCTTCGCCGTCCCGCACTCGATCGCGAATACCCCCTCGGCGCTGGTCTCCATCACCTTCGGCCTCCGGGGGCCGGTCTTCTCGACCACCAACGCCTGCGCCGCCAGCACGGATGCGGTCGGCACCGGCGGAGAGATCATCCGGCGCGGCGACGCCGACCTGGTCCTCGCCGGTGGGGCCGACTCGATGGTGACCCCGTTCTGGATAGCGGCCTTCGACGCGATGCGCGTGCTCTCGCACCACAACGAGGACCCCGCAGGAGCGGCGCGGCCGTTCGATCGGAGCCGCGACGGATTCTTGATCGGCGAGGCCGGGGCGGTGATCGTGCTGGAGCGGATGGACCGCGCGCTCGAGCGCGGCGCGCGCATCATCTGCGAGCTGGCCGGGTACGGGAACAGCGCCGATGCGTACCACATCACCGATCCCGATCCGACCGGCGAGCCTCAGAGTTGGGCCATGGAGGCTGCAATCAAGGACGCTGCGGTCGCGGCCGAGGAGGTCGACTACGTCAATGCCCATGGCGGTGCCAGCCAGCCGGGCGACCCTGCCGAGGTACTGGCCATCCAGCGGGCTCTCGGCACTGAGGCGGCGGCGGCGGTCGCCGTGAGCGCCACCAAGTCGATGCACGGCCACTGCATGGGGGCCGCCGGCGCGGTGGAGGCTGCGCTCACCGCGATGGCCATCGAGCACCAGGTGCTGCCGCCAACGCTCAACCTCACCGATCTCGACCCCGACTGCGAGGGGGTGGACCACGTGGTCGACACGGGCCGCCCCAGCGACGTGAGGGTCGCGCTGTCGGCCTCGTACGGCCTCGGCGGCCACAACGCGGTGATCTGCATGACCCGACCGGCGGAGGCGGCATGAGGTGGCAGTGGCCGCGCACGGCGCGTGCCGAGAGGGCCGTCCGCTACACGGTCGCCGGCCTGCTCGCGGCAGTCCCCGGCATCTGGGCCATTCTCACCGACGACGCCCGTCTCGGTCTGGTCGCCGCCGCGATCGTGCTGGTCGCGATCCTGCTCGGGCCGGTGATCGAGCGCACCTGGATCAAATAGCCTGGCTCGGGGCACCCAGGGTTCGTTACCCTGGCGGATCGGTATGCCCGTCAGCCACCTGAGCACCGCCACGAGCACCCGCGAGGTCCTCGATCGGATCCTCGCCGAGCGCATCATGATCATCGACGGCGCGATGGCGACGATGATCCAGCGCCATGACCTGGATGAGGCCGACTTCCGCGGCGAGCGATTCGCCGACCACGAGCGCGCCTTGAAGGGCAACAACGACCTCCTGTCACTCACGCGACCTGAGGTCATCGACGGCATCCACCGTGGCTTCCTCGAGGCCGGGGCCGACATCATCGAGACCAACACGTTCAGCTCGACGTCCATCGCGCAGGCCGACTACGCGACCGAGGACGCCGTCTATGACATCAACTACGAGTCTGCGCGCATCGCGAGGGTGGCCGCCGATGCCTTCACCGAGGCCGACCCATCGCGTCCGCGGTTCGTGGCCGGTGCAATCGGGCCGACGAATCGGACGCTCTCGATCTCACCCGACGTGAACGACCCCGGATACCGCGCGGTGACATTCGACGAGGTCTCCACTGCGTACGCCGAGCAGGTGCGGGCACTGATCGACGGCGGGTGCGACCTGCTGCTGGTCGAGACGATCTTCGACACCCTCAACGCCAAGGCCGCGATCGCGGCGATCCAGGACGTGTTCGCCGAAGCGCAGGTCGAGCTTCCCCTGATGATCTCGGTGACCATCACCGATCGCAGCGGCCGAACCCTCTCCGGCCAGACGATCGAGGCCTTCTGGTACTCGATCGCCCACGCCAGGCCTTTCTCGGTCGGCCTGAATTGCGCCCTCGGCGCGCGCGAGATGCGCCCCTACCTCGCCGATCTGGCCCGGGTCGCCGACTGCTACACCAGCGTGTACCCCAACGCAGGTCTCCCCAACGCCTTCGGCGAGTACGACGAGGGACCGGACGAGACCTCGGGCGAGCTTCGCGCCTTCGCGGATTCCTCGCTGGTCAACCTGATGGGCGGTTGCTGCGGCACCACGCCGGAGCACGTCGCCGCGATCGCCCGGAGTGCCGACGGCATGGCGCCGCGCACGCCCGCGGGGCGCAATCCCTTGTTGAGCGCCTACAGCGGCCTCGAGGCCTTGGTGATGCAGCCCGAGTCGAACTTCCTGCTGGTCGGCGAGCGCACCAACGTCACCGGCTCGCGGCGCTTCGCCGACCTGATCACCTCCGAGGACTACCCGACGGCACTCGAGGTCGCGGCCGAGCAAGTGCGCGGCGGCGCCAACCTGATCGACGTGAACATGGACGAGGGCATGCTCGACTCGGCCGCCGCGATGACCAGGTTCCTGAACCTGATCGCCGCCGAGCCTGAGATCGCCCGCGTGCCCATCATGGTCGACTCCTCCAAATGGGAGGTCATCGAGGCCGGCCTGAAGACGATCCAGGGCAAGGCCATCGTCAACTCGATTTCCCTCAAAGAGGGCGAGGAGGACTTCCTCGACAAGGCTCGCCGCGCGCGCCGGTACGGAGCGGCGGTGGTCGTGATGGCCTTCGACGAGGAGGGTCAAGCGGATACGACCGACCGTAAGGTCGAGATCTGCGAGCGCGCCTACCGACTTCTCACCGAGCAGATCGGCATGCCGCCCGGCGACATCATCTTCGACCCGAACATCTTCGCCGTGGCCACGGGGATCGAGGAGCACAACCGGTACGCGATCGCGTTCATCGAGGCCACGCGACAGATCAAGCAGCGCTGCCCGGGCGCGCGGGTCAGTGGCGGAGTGAGCAACCTGTCGTTCTCCTTCCGGGGCAACGACACGGTGCGCGAGGCGATGCACAGCGCCTTCCTGTTCCACGCCACCCAGGCCGGCATGGACATGGGGATCGTCAACGCCAGCCAGCTGATCGTCTACGAACAGATTCCGGACGATCTGCGCGACCTCGTCGAGGACGTGCTCTTCGATCGTCGCCCGAACGCCACGGAGCGCCTCGTGGTGGCGGCAGAGGACGTCAAGGGCATTGCCAGGGAGGCGAAGGAGGACCTCAGCTGGCGCGAGTTACCGCTCGCCGAGCGGCTGAGTCACGCACTGGTCAACGGCATCGGCGACTACATCGAGGAGGACGTCGAGCAGGCGCGGCAGGACCTCGGCGCTCCGCTCCGCGTCATCGAGGGACCGCTCATGGACGGTCTGGGTGTGGTCGGCGACCTCTTCGGCGCCGGGAAGATGTTCCTGCCGCAGGTGGTCAAGAGCGCCCGGGTGATGAAGAGGGCCGTCGCCCACCTCGAGCCGTTCATGGAAGATGAGCGATTCGAGGACACGACCAACGGCCGGGTCGTTCTCGCCACGGTCAAGGGCGACGTGCACGACATCGGCAAGAACATCGTCGGGGTGGTGCTCGGCTGCAACAGCTATGAGATCGTCGACCTCGGCGTGATGGTGCCCGCGGAGAAGATCCTCGAGGCCGCCGACGAGCACAGCGCCGACATCATCGGCCTCTCGGGGCTGATCACACCTTCGCTGGACGAGATGGTGAGCGTTGCGACCGAGATGGAGCGCCGGAATCTCGACGTGCCGCTGCTCATCGGCGGTGCCACGACGAGCAAGCAGCACACCGCGGTGAAGATCGCGCCGCAGTACTCGGGCAGCGTTACGCACGTGCTCGACGCCTCGCGCGCGGTGGGCGTCGTCTCGCGCCTGCTCGACCCGTCCGGCCGCTCCAGCTTTGAGTCGGAGGTCGCCGAAGAGCAGGGCCGGCTTCGGGAACTGCATGCCGAGCGCCAGGACAAGCCGCTGCACCCGCTCACCGAGGCGCGGCGACGCGCACCCGTCTACGACTGGACCGAAACACCGCCAACGCCGGAGTTCCTGGGCCCGCGACTGATCGACGACCTCCCCTTGAGAGCTCGTGGACT
>JAOTZF010000063.1 GCA_029861485.1 Thermoleophilia bacterium
CGCGGCGGCCACCGCGAGCAGCAGGACGACCGCGATGATGCCGCCCTCCGAGAGCACCGTAACGGGGGCGTTATGTGAGATGACGACTCGCGTGCGGATGGCCTCCCGGGTGTTGAGCTCGGTGCTGTAGAGCTCGGCGAAGCTCCCAAGGCCCGCCCCGCGAATCGGGTGGTCCTGCCAGATCTCGACTCCGCCGCGGACCAGCTCGAAGCGCCCCTCGGAGACCTGTTCGAGGCGATCGGCCGAGGTGGCGGCACGTCTGATCTGCTTGCTGGTCGCAAACGACAGGCCGGCGAACAGCACGAGGAGCATGGCTGCGACGGCCACGGTACGGCGCGCGCCGAAAGCCCGCCACGCGAGCATTGCGATGGCCACCATCAGCATGAGCGCGCTGCTGCGCGAGAACGTGACGAAAAGGCCTGCGAGCAGGGTGATCGACGCGCCCGCCAGCAGCCAGAGGGTACGCGGATCGCGGCTGACCCAGGCCAGGGCAATGCAGGCCACCACGGCCAGTACGAGGTATCGGCCCAGGATGTTCGGGTCGAAGAAAATGCTGTTCACGCGGTAGAAGCGCGAGTAGACATTCGCCTGGATCAGGGTGTCGTTCCAGAAGATTCCACGGACGGCGTACTGCCAGACCGCGAGCAGCGCGACCGGCACGGCCATGGCGATCGTCGTCGTCGTGAGGATTCGCAGGGCGGGCGCGCGCCGCCAGAGGGCGATCACCAGGAGATACGCCAGCACGAACGGGATGTAGAAGAAGACGATCTTGATGGCGCCCTCGTCGCTGTCGACCGACCAGAGCTCCGAGAGCACCAAGAATGCCGCGAGGGCGCCGATCAGCACGTCGACCAGCGGCGCCGGGGAATCCACGTCGACCTCGTCGCTCGTGAGCCGCATCAGCGCGACGGCGACGATACCGACGATGATGACCGCGTAGAGGGGAATGAGCAGCTTCGCGCTCTCCCCCCCGATCGTGATCGGTAGGCGGATCGGGAGGGCCACCGCCATGCCCACAAACCAGATCCACGGCCACGCGACGACCAGGCGCGCGGCCAGCCAGAGCAGGCCGGCGCAGATGATCACGGCGACCACTCCTGCGACTGCTCCAAGGGGTACGGCCAGGAGGTCTCGCAGTGAGCCCGCGGCGCTGTCGGGGAGCAGGGTCAGGGTGAGAAGCACCCATGCGCCGAGCAGGACGACCAGGCCGGCGAGCGCGATGGGTTGCTGACGCCGTCCCCCCACTCCCGGAAACAGGACGAGGAGGATTCCGATGGCGGCGAGGACCGTTCCGGCGTCACGCACGGCTCAGCCCGTGCCGATCGGGATAAGGGCGCGCCCCTCGGGGGTGAGCGCGACGAGCCAAAGCGTGCGCGGTGAGACGCCAGGCGGCAGCCGCACCGTGGTACTGGCCATCGGGCCGGACGCGCGCCCGGCCACGCGGCGCCCGATCGGGCGTCCCGCGTCGCGCCCGGGCGTCGCCTCGCGCTCGTACAGGGCCAGCTGCACTTCGGTGTCGGGCGGTAGTGGCCGCCCCCGCTCGTCGTGCACGAGTGCCCCGATCCTGTCCCCGGCCACGGCGCGCCGGGGCACGGTTCGTCCGGAGGTGCGAGCCAGCCAGCAGGTGGCCGAGCGTGCCACCGAGTTGCCCGCGGAGTCCCGGAGCCGCGCGACGACCCGATAGAGCCCCTCCGGCTGAGCGCGACCGCCGGCCGTCCCGTTCCACCGCCAGTCCAGGCTCCCACCCGCCTTTACCGGGCGCGGGCCGACCGAGACGATGGGCTCGGTGGCAGATCGGCGCCTCACCTCGATTCGCACTCGTGCGTCATCGCTCGATTGCACGACGACCCGGCAGCGCGCGCGCTGCCGGCGTTGGAAGGCCCCCGATCTCACGCTGAATCGCTCGAACCGGGGCGCCGTGGTGTCCACGCTGACGGTTCGGCTGATGTTGAACTGCTTGCGCCCCGCGCGCGCCCGGAGGCGGAGGGAGTACGTTCCGTCCTGGGCCCGGCGCCCCTGCTCGTCGCGGCCGTCCCAGTCTGCGGTCACCGAGCCGCGGGGCTGGAGCTCGCCGTCGAGCAGCGACTTCACCAAACCGTCGTCGTCACGAACCTCGAGCGTGACATTGCTCGGCTCGCGGACGCGCAGCAGCACCCGCGCGAGGTCGCGGCGGCCATCGTCATTCGGGCTGAAGAGCACCGTGGCCTTGACCCTGGTGATGATGGGCGGCGGTGTCGGGAACGCGAACGGCAGTGCGAAGATCAGCGCGGCGAGCACGACGGATGCCAGCATCCCGAACGCCATGCCTCTGCGCACCGCCCCCTCGGGGACCAGACGGCTCACGCCACAGCCCTGAGCTCAGACGCGGCGAAAGCCGAGACAGATATAGAAGCCGAAGCGACCGGCCCACGTTCGCGAGAGGCGCTGCTCGCCGTGGCGAATGGTCGACAGCCGGTACGCCCGGCCGATCTGTGATCCGATGCGGCCGCCGGGCCGGAAGAAGATGCCGCGCCTGCTCACCGCGATCAGTCCGGCGGCGGCGCCATGGCTCTCCAGATCTCCCCAGCTCTGCCAGTTGTCGATGGGTGCCAGGCTGAGTTTGATTCCGGGAACGCCGCGCTCGGCGAGCCAGCGCCGCGCGCCGGGCAGGCTGCGCCGGTTCGGCGTGGAGATCACGAGCAGACCACCGGGGGCGAGTTGCTCTGCCAGAGCTGCAACGCAGGCGCGCGGATCCTCCAGATGCTCGAGCACGTCGGTCAGTGTGATCACGTCGTATGGACCCTCGGGTGGCTCGTAGGCGCTGCCCACCTCGGCGGTGAGGCGGTCGGACGCGCCGAGCTCAGCAAGGCGGCCCTTGGCGATTTCGACCGACTCCGGCGAGAGATCGACACCGCGGCCGTGGAAGCCGCGCCGCGCCAGTTCCTCGAGCAGGAAGCCGGTGCCACATCCGACGTCGAGCACGCGCCCACCGGGCTCGCCGAAGCGCTCAATCGTGTCGAGCACCAGCGACATCCGGCTCTGGAGATGCCAGTTCTGGCCCTCGACCGCGTAGAGGCGCGGGGCAAGGCGGTCGTAGTAGCTGCGTACCTCGGTGAGGGGCTCGTTCATCGGGTCCAACTCTCCGGCGGAGGATTCAGTGTGGCGAGGCGGGCGAAGCGATCGAATGACGGCTTGCGGGTCGCGTCCCTACGCAGCAGGCCGCCGGTCCAGAAAGGGTTGTCTTGCAGGTTGAACCAGACCACGAGCTCGACGCGGGGCCGCCGCGCGGCGATGCGGTAGGTCTGATCAAGCCAAGCGGCCTGCTGTGACTCGCTTACAAAGTACCGATGGAAGCGGTTGTAGGAGGTGTGGTACCCGGTTTCGGTTACATAGACCGGGGTGCCGCGCTTCAGGCGGTCGAGGGCGCGCTCCAGGCGTCCGAGCGTCCTCCACGAGGGGAAGAAGCTTGCCCGGGCCGGCGATCCGATCGGATAGATGTGCTGCGCGTAGGCGTCCAGAGGCGGCCGCTCCCTGGTCATTCCGGCGATGAAATCAAGCGCCGACGTGGCGGCATCGGCCCCGCAGTTGCGCGAGCTGCTGCTGGCCGGGCCGGTGACGCCGCCCACAACGATGGCATCCGTGTTCGCGCGGTGGATCTCTCGGTAGGCGACCCGCAGCAGAGCAGAGTAGCGGCGCGGCGCGGTGCGAACGATCTTTCGTCCGCTGCGACGGCACTGTGGGGCGTAGAAGAAGGGCAGGTTGGGCTCGTTCCATACTTCGATCCGCCGCACCTCCGGTAGTGGCTGCGCGCCGGGCGGAGCGTATGCGCCGCTGTATCGGGTGGCCAGGGCGCGGGAGAAGCGGCCCGCGTCCGCCAGGCGGGGCGCGGCGTTGGCGCGCCCCGAGGGCGATGCCCAGGCGGGGGTCGTATAGAAGGAGAACATCGTGACGATGCCCCGGTCGGCGAGTCCGCGGACGATTGCGTCGAGCTGCTTCCAGTCGTAGGCGGGATCGGCGGGATCGCGCGGACTCGCCGGCCGACGCGGCGCGACGCGGCGCCAGAGAACGTCGACGCGCGTGACTTTCGTGCCGGTGCCGGCCAGGAGGTCAAGCCGCTGCTCGAGGCGCTGGCCGGTGAAGTTCGTCACGGCGTCGTCGTGCAGGGCGACCACGGCCGCGCTCGCCGAGGAGGCCATCATGAGCGCGGTGATCGCGGCGAGCCATGCGAGGCCGGTGCGCATCAGCGGACTCGCCCCATGCGCAGGCGTTGCACGGCCTTCGCGCCGCGACCGCGGCGCTCGAGCCAGGCCACGCGGTCGACATCCACCGCCAAGGCTGTGACCGGCGTGGTCGCGCGAGGACCCTTGCGTAACCGCCGGTTGCCGCGCCCGGTCCAAATCGTGCGCTCGGCCGCAACGGCCACCGCCCCGCGCCCGACCGCCACTCCCCTCGGCCGCGTCGTGCTCCGGAGAAGCAGGCGCCGCCTCTCTGGGGCGGTATAGCGGTAGAGCTCCCAGAGGCGGCCGCGGCGCACGAGGGCGACCACGGAGTCGCCGTCCATCCACATCCCGGTGATCCGACCGTTTGGTCCGGGGCCCGCGAACAGGGCAGACGGCAGGGCGATGGGGCCGTTTCGCGCCGAGATCGCGAAGGTCGGTGCGGTCGCGCTTCCCGGGCCGTTGATCGAAGCCAATCGCGTTGCTCCGAGCGCGTAGGGAGCGAATGTGGTGGCCGTGAAGTCCTCGCGATGAACCGTGCCGTCGCGCTCGCGCTCGAGAATCGCCAGATTCCTCCCGCTGCCGACCAGGGCTCGCGCCGTAGAGCCCTGGAACGCGAGGGAGATCGGCTTGCCGGCGTCCGGCCTGCCATCCGAGTAGACGACCCGCTCTTCGCCGTCGGCCGTGCAGCACCACACGACCGGGCCCGCGAAGCCGCGGCCGCCCGCCCCGGCAAGGATCGCTCCCTGCCGACTGAGAGCGAGCTTCGCGCTCGCCAGAGGCCCGATCGATGTGCGGATGACGATCTTTCGCTGCGGCCTCCCCCCGAAGCCCAGCCGATTGCGGCTGAGACGAACCGTCGAGACCCGCGTCCGGTGATACGCAAACGTCGGGAGCTTCACCGCCCCTGACTCCGCGATGGCCAGAGCTCTGCCGGAGAGCGCCAGCGCGGGCCGCTCCTTGGCGCCGATCGTCGGCGCCGGCGCGGCCGAGGCAACCGTGGCACCCGCCAAGCACGCCGCCGCGCACAGCACGGCGGACTTCAGGACGCGGCCTCCAGGGCACGCAGGGCCGAGATCGCTTCGCCCATCAGCTCCTCGCTGCGCGCCGCCATCGGTGGCGCGACGAGCGGCGTGAGGTTGGTGAGCTGGATGTGCCGCGCACCGGCCTCGACGAAACGGGACAGCTGGGCGCTGATCTGGTCCGGCGTGCCGTGCACCGCCGCGCTGCGCATCACCTCGACGGGGACCGCACCGGCAAGGCGCTCGGCGGTCGTCCGGTCGAGCTCGGTGGGAAGGAAGGTCGTAAGACCGAAGACCCCCTCACCGAGGGGGTGCTGCGCGCCGTCGGCCTGGAAGCTCTCGTCCGGAAGGGTCAACGCGATGAAGCGCATCAGGAACGAGGCGTCGATTGCCTGGACAGCCTGCTCGTCGCTCTCGGCGACGACGATCCGGGCGTACAGCCCCGGCGTGATCGCATCCGGGTCTCGGCCTGCCGCGCGTGCGGCCGCGTGCACGTCCTGCAGCATCTCGGTGTAGAGCTCCGGCGTGCGCGCGAATGGCAGCCAGCCGTCGGCCGCGCCACCAACGAGGCGAAGACCGCGCGGCCGGTGCGCGGCGATCCAGATCGGAGGTGGGTCGTCACCCACGGGGCGGAGCCCGACGGACGCCGAGCTCAGGCGAAAGTGCTCGCCCTCGAAGTCCAGGGGGCCGGCATCGGCGAAGAAGCGCCGAATGATCTCGACGCCCTCCTCGAGCCGCGACACGGGGCGATCGGCTGGAAGGCCGTAGGGGCTCAGGTTGAGGCTCTCACCAGAGCCGATTCCCAACACGAAGCGCCCCTCGGTGAGGTGGTCGAGGGTCAGCGCGGCCCGGGCGATCTGCGCAGGATGATTCCGGACCAGATCGGTTACGCCAACCCCGAGTCTGATCTCCGACGTGCGCTGCGCTGCGGCCGCGATCATGGCGAAGGGATCCATCCAGACGTGAGGACTGGGCTGGCGCTCGGCCTGGGGCACCAGATCGGGAGTCCAGATCGCGTCCGGGAACCAATGCAGCAGATGGTCGGCCCACCACACGGCGTCAAAGCCCTGGGACTCGCGGCGCTCGGCCGCGGCGAGAACGGCCTCGGCCGGCGGGCGCACGGGTCCGAGCGCGGATATCTCGAGCGGTGACACGACGCTCACCGCCCGTACGCTAGCCGAGCCGCTGCCCGGAACGGTCCCCGAGCTGTCGCGCTCAGCCCTTGGTCTTCTCGATCAGGGCGATCTCCTCGATCGCCAGGCCGGAGTCGATGGCCTTCAGCATGTCGTAGATCGTCAGGGCGGCTCCGGAGACGGCGCTGAGCGCCTCCATCTCGACGCCGGTCTTGGCGGTAGTCACGACCTCTGCGGTAATCGTCACCCGGCCGTCCTCAGCGGAGGCGGAGACCTCGACGGACACCTTCTCCAGGGGAAGCGGGTGGCAGAGGGGAATGAGTTCCGACGCGCGTTTGGCCGCCGTGATGCCGGCCACGCGGGCCAGCGCAGCCACGTCGCCCTTGGGAGTCGTCCCATCGAGCATCGCCGCGATGGTCCTGGGAGCGGCCCGCACGCGGCCGGCCGCGATGGCACGCCGGCGCACTGGCACCTTCGCCGACACGTCCACCATGTGGGCCTCGCCCCGGGGCGTCAGATGGGTGAGGGGCTCCTCGCTCACGCCGGGCCGTCAGCGGTGCGCTTGGCCGCTATGTCGCTCTGCTGAGCATTGAGCCATTTCACGACGTCGTTCTCGCGCACCACGCGCTGGATCTGCTCGCTGCGGATGCGCCGCTCCTCGGTCGGCATCGAGAGCGCCGTATGCAGCGCCTCGGCCTGGGCCCCAACGTCGAAGGGGTTGATCGACAGAGCGAACGAGCCGAGCTCCTCGTGAGCGCCCACGTTCTCGCTCAGGATCACCACGCCGTGGCGCTCGTTCACGAGCGGTGCCTCCTTCGCGACCAGGTTCATGCCGTCGAAGATCGCATTTACCATCAGAACGTCGTAGTGCTTGTACAGGGCGACGGCGCGCGCGAGGTTGCTCTCGATGCGCAGCTCGATCGGCATCCAGTCCGTGTTGCCGTGCTTGGTGTTGATAAAGCTCGCGCGCTGTCGGATCTTGTCGAGGTAAGTCACGTACTCGACCACGTCCTGGCGGGACGGCTGAAGGAACGCCATGAAGGTGATCTGCTCCAGGTACTCAGGGTGCTGCTCCAGGAACATGTCGTAGGCCTTGAAGCCGCGAAGGATGTTCTTCGAGAGGTCGGTGCGGTCCACCCGCACGATGAGATGTGCTCTGCGCCGCCGAAGGATGGGCGCCTCCTCGCGGCGCACCTCGTCGCTTTGCGCCATGCGCTCGAAGTTCGGCGCGTTTACCGAGATCGGGTAGCTCCGGACCCAGACCGTCCTCCCTGCCCAGCGCACCTCGCTGCGCTCGTAGTTCACGTCGATCGCGAGCAGGTCGTCGCAACACATGAGGAAGTTGCGCGCGTAGCGCGGGGTGTGGAACGCGACGATGTCGCAGGCCAGCAGCCCGCGCAGGATGTGCTCTCGGATGTGTGGCGGTAGCACTCGCCAGTAGTCGGGCTGGCTCCACGGGATGTGCACGAAGAAGTGGATGAAGGCTCCCGGATGCGCCTCCCGGATTCGCTCCGGCGCCACGTAGAGGTGGTAGTCGTGCATCATCACGACGGCATCCGGACTGTGGTTGAGCTCGTCGATCACCGCGTCGGCGAACGCGTCGTTCACCACCACGTAGCCGTCCGCCCAGGCGGCGAGCTCGTCGGGGCGGATGTCCGGGTGATTCGAGAGGTCCCAGAGGTAGTGCTGGATGAACCACAGCAGCGGGTTTGCGACGACGTTGTAGTAGCCGTCGAAGGCGGCCGGGTCGACCACGACGAAGCGGCCCCGATCCGCATTCTCCGAGGCGGGGAGCGCGAAGGCGCGACCATCGGCCGACGCCGCCATCTGGGCATCCTCGTCGGACAGGGCGGCCGAGATCCAGAGGGCGTCGGTGTGCTCGGCGAGCCCTGAGAGCGCCGACACCAGGCCACCGCCACCGCGCTCGGCGACGAGGCCGCCCTCGCCGCTCCGATAGGTCACCGGCCCACGATTCGAAACCAGGACGAGGGGCGGCATCGCGCTCAGGTTATGACAGTCGGTCGAAGATCCCCAGCCAGTCGCGCAGCAGGCGGGGCGTCAGGAAATCGTGGCGTACGTGCTGCTTGCCCCTTAGCGCCATGGCCTTCGCCGCCTCGGGATCATCCAGCACATCGATGATCCGGGCGGCGGCCTCCTCCGGGGAGGACACCAGATAGCCGGTCTCGCCGTTCACGATCTGCAGCGGGATCCCCCCCACGTTCCCGGCGATGGTTGGGCGCCCCTTCCAGAGCGACTCGGTCACGGTGAGACCGAAGCCTTCCTTGATCGACTTCTGCAGCACGGCGGCCGCGTGCGTCTGGAATGCGTTGACCTCGACTCCGCCGACGTTGTCCAGGTTGGAGAGGATGTAGATGTCCTCGTCGTCCCCGGCGTGATCCACCGTCCGCTGGTAGTACTCCATGCCCTCCGGGTCGTCGGCTGCCATGGAGCCGATCAGCGCGAGTTGAAGGTCCGGATAGCGTTGCTTGGCGATGCGGTAGGCGTCGATCACACCGAGCGGGTCCTTCCACGGATCGAAGCGGGACACCTGGAGGATCATCGGCCGTTCGGTGTCCAGGCCGAACTGATTGACGATGTAGGCGGCGTCCTCGTTCG
>JAOTZF010000225.1 GCA_029861485.1 Thermoleophilia bacterium
GTTCCAGCTTGCGCTAATCGCTCCAGTGATGCTCTATGCGGGCTGGCCGATCCACCGTATTGGCTGGCTCACACTTCGCCACCGCACCGCCGAGATGAACACCCTGATCGCCGTCGGCACGACTGCGGCGTTTGCGTACAGCCTTCTGGTCACAGTAGCCCCAGACGCCCTGCCATCAGACGTGCGCGAGGTCTACTACGAGGCGGTCGGGGTCATCATCACCTTGATCCTCCTTGGACGACTTCTCGAGGCGCGCGCCAAAGCCGGCACGGGCGAGGCCATCCGGGCGCTGATCGGCCTGCAGGCCCGTACGGCGACGGTTCTCAGCGATGGCCGAGAGATCCCGACGCCGATCGAGAACGTCAGACCCGGGGACGAGATCTTGGTTCGGCCCGGAGAGAAAGTCCCGGTTGATGGCGTCGTCGTTGGTGGCCGCACCACGATCGACGAATCGATGGTCACCGGCGAGTCGCTCCCGGTGAGCAAGGCTGAGGGCGATGAGGTAACTGGCGCGACGCTCAACCAGACCGGTTCCTTGCGCTTCGAAGCAACGCGTGTCGGCGCCGACACCATGCTGTCCCAGATCATCAAACTCGTTGAGCAGGCCCAAGGCTCCAAGGCTCCGATTCAGCGTCTGGCGGACCGGGTCTCCTCATACTTCGTTCCGGCGGTCGTGCTGATCGCGATCGCAACGTTCGTCGTTTGGTTCGTGGTCGGGCCCGCCCCTGCGTTGACCTTTGCGCTCGTCTCCGCGGTGAGTGTGCTGATCATCGCGTGCCCGTGCGCGCTTGGCCTGGCTACTCCGCTGTCGATCATGGTCGGTACCGGGAAAGGAGCCGAGCAAGGCATCCTGATGCGTTCGGCTGAAGCGCTCGAGACCGCGCATCGGCTCGACGTGATCGTGCTGGACAAGACCGGAACGATTACCCGCGGAGAGCCCGCCCTTACGGATGTCATCGCCGCTGAGGATCTCGGCGAGAGCGAGCTCCTTCGCCTTGTGGCGTCCATGGAGAATTCGTCAGAGCATCCGCTCGCGCAGGCCATCGTTCATGGTGCGCGCGAGGAGGGCATCGAACTCGCCACGGCGGAGGAGTTCTCGTCGATCACCGGCAAAGGTGCCCGCGCCTGCGTCGAGGGCCACGACGTGCTGATCGGCAATGAACGCCTCTTTAGCGATGAGGGGATCGACAGCAGCGCCTATCGGGCTGCACTCACCGCTCTCGCCGGAGAAGGCAAGACCCCGATGCTCGTCGCGATCGACGGACGCGCGTCCGGAGTAGCTGCCGTCGCTGACACGGTCAAGGATGACTCCGCGGCGGCGATTGCCGCGCTGCAGTCGCTCGGCCTTGAAGTCGTGATGATCACGGGCGACAACGCCCGAACGGCACGGGCGATCGCACGTCAGGTCGGCATCGAGCGCGTCTTGGCGGAGGTGCTGCCCGAGAACAAGGCGCTCGAAGTTCGCCGGCTCCAAGACGAAGGTCGCCTCGTCGGCATGGTTGGGGACGGCATCAACGACGCTCCTGCCCTCGCCCAGGCCGATGTCGGACTCGCGATCGGGACGGGGACCGACGTAGCCATCGAGGCATCGGATGTGACCCTCATCTCGGGCGCCCTTAGGGGGGTCGTCACGGCTATCTCTTTGAGTCGGGCAACCATGCGCAACATCCGACAGAACCTCCTCTTGGCTTTCGCCTACAACGTTGTGGGAATCCCGGTCGCTGCCGGGGTGCTCTATCCATTCTTTGAGCTCCGGCTCAGCCCAATGATCGCTGCCGCTGCCATGGCCGCCAGTAGCCTCTCGGTGGTACTCAATGCGAATCGGCTCCGGCGCTGGCAATCGCCCGAGCCGCCGCGACCGTCTATCGGCGCGAGGCAATGGGAATCCGCGCGACAGCAAGCGGCCCCGCAATCTGCGACACAGAGCCGGTAGCTACTTCGGAGATTGCGGTTTACCCCGGCCCTACAGGTTTCGAACAGCGGGACCTTCTAGTCGAATAGAAGGTCCCTCCTCTAGGATCGCACGATGCCCCAGATCGCACGCTCCGACCCGACGCACCCGGGCGCGACCGCCGGCCGTCGATGGCTCTTGCTCGCGGTCAGCGCCGCGATCCTTCTTGCGGTCGGTCTCGCGGGATGCGGTCAGAACTCAACAGAACTGTCTGACGGCGCTTCATCCGACGACGTCAATGCAGGCCGAGTGGCCTACGAGCGATCATGCTCGGCCTGTCACGGAGTTGGCGGGCAAGGCACCCAGCAGGGCCCGCCGTTCGTTGACAAGGTCTATGAGCCCTCACACCATTCCGACGCGGCGTTCCTTCTGGCGGTAAAAAGAGGGGTACGCGAACACCACTGGAACTTTGGGGACATGCCTCCTCAGACCGGGGTCAGCGACCCAGAGGTT
>JAOTZF010000064.1 GCA_029861485.1 Thermoleophilia bacterium
ATGACTGGGCCTTCTTCGAGGTCTACGTGGCGCTGGAGGACCCGCTGCGGCTGAACGAGGCGCGAGTCGCCCTGGCGCGAGCGAACGCGCGGCCGCTCAAGGAGCCCGGCGGCCACGACTTCTCCATCACGGTCGCGAACACCCACGGCCGTGGAGCCGCCCCGGGAGTCGTGCGCTCGGCCCTCGCGTTGCTCGACCGATTCGGGATCGAGGGCCATACATGGGGCGGCGAGGCGTACTCGACGCTGCGCCCGGCTCCGCCCCACCGCTACGGTCCCTAATCCGTGCTGCGCGATGAGGCCGACCTCGAGCTGCTCGCCGAGCTCGCCGGGCTGCTCGACCAGACCGTCAACTCCGCCGGGCTCACCTCCGGCTTGTACCTCGTGCTCAGAGAGCTCTGCCGGCACGATGAGCCCCAAGAGGGTTTCGCGATCGCGACGGCGCTCGCGGCGGATCCGAACGAGGTCGCCGAGCTCTGCGGTCGCCTGATGCAGCATGAACTCGCCGAGCTGCACCCCACCGGGATGAGTGCGACCGAGTCGGGGGGCGCGAAGGTCGACGCGATAGAGACCGATGCGAATGCGGCGATGAAGGCCTACATGCTGGAGCGGCCCCACACGGCCACGGTCTACGGCCTGGTCGCCGCGATGCAGGCCGGCCGGTTCACGGTCGAGGACCTGATCGCCTTCCTCCGCGAGGGCCCCGAAGGTGGCGAACCCGGCGAGCAGCCGGCCTAACCCAACCCCACCGGCGAGGTGTCGCCGAGGGCGTCGAAGACGTCGAGCTTGGTCCGAACCCGGCCAATGACCTCGGTCGTGAACTCCGTTGTGGCGGCGTGGCCGCCCAGGTCCGGGGTCCGGATGCCCTCGGCGACCGCCTCGAGCGCCGAGACGTAAATCGCGCGCGACGCACGCTGTGCCCTCTCCAGAGGCATGTAGCCCAGCAGGCCCGCCCCGGCCAGGATCATGGCCAAGGGGTTGGCGACGTCTTTGCCCTCGAGGGTCGGAGCCGTTCCGTGCGGTGCCTCGGCCATGACCGCCCTCGGAACCATTGTGTCGTCATCGAGGTTGAGCAGCAGCGACTCCGCGCCGGCGATCGAGCCGAACAGTTGCATCACCATGTCCGACATCAGATCGCCATCGCGATTGAGGGTCGGCACGACGAGCGCGTCGCCGGAGTGGTCGATGAGCATCGCGAAGCTCGCATCGATCAGCATGGGCCGGTACGGCACTTCGGGGTGTCGCCCCGCGGCCGCGTCGAGCTCCTCCTTGAGCATGCCCTCGTAGACCGGTGACACGGTCCACTTCGGCCCGCCGACCACCTGTGCTTGCATCCGGGCCGCCTGGCGAAAGCTGAACTCGGCGACCGCCCGGCACACGCGTCGGGAGATGTTCTCCGTGCGAAAGGCCATCTCCTCGAGGCCGCTGCCCTCGCGCCATTCAGCCGCGCCATACGCGCCGTCGACGGCCATTCGCACCACCGAAATCGGAGCGTGGATGCCGCCGGCCGGCCGCACCCCGCTGATGCGCCGCCCTGTGCGGATGATGACCTCGCCACCGGTCTGCTCGCGCAGGATCGCGTTCGGGCTGCCCACGTCGTCCGCGCCCTCCGGGGTGATGGTCGCGGCTTTGATCCCGTAGCCGTGGCGGACGATGGCCCGTGCGGCATCGTGCACCACGACGTTGGCGGTGCGCCGACGTTCCTCCAGGGAGAGGTCGTAGTGCTCCAACTCGAGCGGGAACCCGACGACCTCAGGCCGCAGCACCCGAAGCGCCTGCTCGAGCAGCTCCTGGCCGGTCTGATCGCCCATGAGGCAGGCGATGGTGATGGTGGGCTCACTTCTCACAGACGTCTCCCGGTTTCTCGACGGTGTAGTGGCGCACCGTGGGGGACTTGCCGATGCGCTGCTCGAGCAAAACGACCTGCTCGCGAACTGCGGGGAGCGCCGCGTAGCCCTTCGCCTCGGAGGCCTCGCTCCAGAGCGCCAGATACCCGTATACCCCGTTTTCCGCGTCGACGAAGAGCATGTCCTCGCGGCATCCTCGCGCCAGGGCCCCAAGCCGTGCAGCGATGACACGGGCGTCATTCACCGTGCCAGGACCAAGGCGGAACGACACCTCGGTGGCATGGAGGACGTCCATCACCCATAGCCTAGCCACGGCCCTCACCGGAGCCCGGCGTCGCTAACCTCAAGGCGACATCACGCCTACCCAAATCGACGAGGCCAGGTATGCGCTACCGCACGATTCCCCAGACCGACATCTCCGTCTCCGAGGTCGGATTCGGGGTGTGGACGCTCGCCACCGGTTGGTGGGGCGAGAAAGACGACTCCGAGTCGATCCGGCTGCTGCATGCCGCGCTCGACCGCGGCATCACCCTCTTCGACACCGCCGATTCCTACGGCAGTGGGCGTGGGGAGACCCTGCTGGCAGACGCCTTCGCCGACCGCCGCGAGCGGGTGGTCTACGCCACGAAGGTCGGCTACGACTGGTACAACCATGAGCGTCCCCGGGGCCAGCGCGAGCTCCCGCAGGACTGGTCGCCGGAGTTCGTGCGCATGTCCTGCGAGAAGTCGCTGGAGCGTCTCGGCACCGACTACATCGACGTCTACCAGCTCCACAATCCGAAGATGGATGCGATCGTCGACGACGCGCTGTTCGCAACCCTGGAGGATCTGCAGAGCGAGGGCAGGATCCGCTCCTGGGGCGTTGCCCTGGGCCCGGCCATCGGCTGGCGGGCTGAGGGCGTCCGCGCTATCGAACGGCACCGGCCGACCTCCATGCAGATCATCCACAATCTCCTCGAGCAGGATCCCGGCAACGATTTCATCGCCGCCGCCCGCAAGCACGACTGCGGTCTCTGGGCGCGCGTTCCACACTCCTCAGGCATGCTCGAGGGCAAGTACACGATCGAGACCACGTTCCCGAAGAACGATCACCGCAGCCACCGCCCACGCTCATGGCTGATCGAGGGCCTTCAGAAGATCTCACAGCTCGATTTCCTTACCGAGGGACGCGAGCAGACTCTTGGGCAGGCGGCGCTCAAGTGGCTCCTGGCCGAGCCGTGCATGACCACCACGCTCCCAAACATCTATGGCGAGGAGCAGCTGGACGAGTTCGCGGTCGCTCCCGACCTGCCCGATCTCACCGACGATGACCTGGAGAAGATCGCCGCGCTCTACGCCGAGAACTTCGGCGTCGAGGCCGTGGCCGCGCCTTAGCTCAACGGAAGCAGATGCGCAACGACCACTTGCGTCGCGCCCTCGTCGCAGTCCCCGATGGTCGCCCCGAGCCGCGAGGCCAGGGGCTCTCCGACACCGGCCCGGCCCGCGGCCTTCTCGAACACGCGCAGGCTTGAGATGACGTTCGGCTCGAGCTCATCCTGGCGCTCGACCAAGGGTTGGCTGAGGGCGACGAACGCTCCATAGGCCTTCGCGAAGCTCTCATGGAGTGAGACTGCGGAGTCGAGTGCGGCAACGGAAGCCACCTCACGCTGGACGGACTCGCGCCACGCGGCGAGCTGGAGCGCGCGATGCGCGACCAGCTGGATACTCTCTTCGAGATCGTCTGGGTCGCCCGCGGCGGCGAGCAGACGCCCGGCAGCGCCTGCCAGGTACTTCAGCTCGGCCGCATCGACGATCGCCTCGGCGCGTTCGACCAGCAGGCTCCCCGCGGCGACCTCGCGTACCTGCGCGGTACGCGATTCCGGAGCGAGGTCGCGCCGTACACACAGGAACGCCGGGCCGTCAAAGGCGCAGAGGTACCAGCGCCGACCCGGTATCGGCTCGACGGCTCGGACGCCGATAACACCCCGAGAAACTAATCCCAAAGCGGCTTTTTCCACCTCTCGAAGCTCTGCCGCGAGCGCCTCGCTCCAGGCGGACTCGTCGCGCTCGGCGTTGTTCATCGATGCCGAGTCTAGTCGGGCGCGCCGCGTATGCTCCCTAGACTCCAACCATGTCGCGCAGCCTTGCCTGCCCTCCGCCCCCGCCGGCCGAGCTGCCACCGACGCCCGAGCTGATCGCGATCCTCGAGCGGGCACTCGCCAGCCGACGACCGCGGCGGGCGGGGCGCCCCGGGCGCGCCGCGGCGGTGCTGCTCCCGCTGTTCGAGCGGGACGCGGTGACGCGGATGCTCCTGACCAAGCGGAGCACGGACCTCGTCCACCACCCTGGGCAGGTGTCCCTTCCCGGTGGCCGCCCGGAGCCCGGAGACCCCGATCTCGCCACTACGGCACTACGCGAGACCAAGGAAGAAGTGGCGATCACGCCGGCGCAGGTCCGGCTGATCGGACGCCTCGATGAGATGCACACGATCGCCAGCGACTTCGTCATCACCCCTTACGTCGGCCTGGTGACCGGCGTGGTCGCGCCGGTGCCGAACGATGGCGAGATCTCACGAGTCCTCGAGGTGGCGCTAGCGGATCTGCTCCTGGCCGATACGCGGCTGCCCGACAACCCTGGCCGCTTGGAGGTCCGCTATCCGCTCGCGGGCGAGGACGTCTGGGGGGCGACCGCCCACATCCTGCGAGGATTCGCGCGCATCATCCGCTGCGCGCTGGCCGAGGGCCTCTAGACGCTCAGCGACGGCCCGGTTGGTAGGTCGATATCGGTCTCGCCACCGTCTTCGCCGTCAAATGCGATGTGCTCGAGCCGCGCAAGATGGGCGCGAAGCTCGGCCTGGCGCGGATGGTCGGCAGGCAGCGCGCCGACAAGCTTCATGATGCGTTGATGGGCCTGCATCGCGAAGTGAGGGGTGGCCGCGCCGACGAGCTGAGCCAGCTCGTCTTCATCGGGCACAGCGTAGATGTGTTCGGAGTTTGCCATCGCAAGCTCACGCTAGCAGCCGGATACGACCACCAGAACATCAGCGGATCGGGACGAGTCGAGTATCCTCATATGTCTCCCGGACGGGGGTTTTGCAATGGCGATGAGGGACGACGACAAGCTGGTCCGCCAGCTCTCCCTGCTGGCGTTCCTCATGGCGCAGCAGCGACCGGTCACGGCGGACGAGATCCACGAGGCCGTTGAGGGCTACGGCGGCATGACCGAGCAGGCATTCCTGCGCCGGTTCTACGCCGATCGAGCCGAGATCGAGACGATGGGCCTGCGGCTTTCGGTGGAGCGCCCGAACGACGATCCGTTCCAAGGTGATCTCTACGCGCTGCCGCCGGAGAACTACTACCTGCCGTCGATCGACTTCGATGCCAACGAGCTCTCCGCGCTCCAGACCTGCCTCTACCTGCTGGAGGGGCAATTCGCCTATGCCGAGCCGCTCCGGCTCGCGCTTCAGCACCTCACGCTCGGGCGGCCGAGTCCGCTGGACGATCACGTGGTGCGCACCGTCTCGGTGAACCTGCTCGGCCCCGACTACTCTGCCGAGGTGGCCGCGCATCTCACCAAGATCGAGTCGGCGATCTCGCGACGCAAGACGATCCGCTTCACCTACTACTCGATCGGGCGCGACGAGGTGTCAGAGCGCCAGGTCGACCCGTACAGCCTCCTGTTCGTTGCAGGCAATTGGTACGTCGTCGGCTTCAGTCACGAGCGCCAGGACCTCCGAAACTTCCGCCTGTCGCGCATTCGCGAGCGCATCACCTTCAAGACCCGGGCCGAGCACGATTTCGCGGCCCCGGAGAACTTCGACCTCTCCCGCTACCGCGACCGCGCACCCTGGCAGCTTCGCGGTGACGAGCACACCGCTACCATCGCCCTCTCCCCTCAGATCGCCTGGTGGGTGCGCCAACTCTTCGGTGCCTACGGCACGTTCCGCGACGATGGCGCCGGGTCGCGGATGACGACCACCTACGGCGATCGCAGCGAACTGCTGAACTGGGTGCTGGGACTGGGCACCGAGGCCGAGATCGTCGCGCCCGATGATCTTCGCGACGCGGCAGTCGACGCCCTGGATCGGGTAAGGGAGCGGCACGAGAGCGAAGCGGCGCCGACGAGCCCGCGACAAACCGTCGAGCCGCAGGAGGAGCCCGAGCCCCCGGTAGCGCCCTCTGGGGCCGCGGCGGAACGGGTCGTTCCCGCGGAGCGCTTCGCCCGCTTGCTCGCCCTCATGACCCACCTGCTTGCCACCTGCGGCGACTCCGCCACCGCGCAGATCCCGTTGGATGAGCTGAGCGATGCCCTCAGTCTGAAGCGCGACGTCCTCGAAGATGATCTGAATCTGCTGAATCTGATCAACTTCGGCGGGGGCTGCTACGCCCTGTTCACTCGCATCGAGGACGGCCGCGTCCACGTCCAGAAGGAGATCTACGGCGACGCGTTCGCTCGGCCGGCACGCCTCTCCCCGCTCGAGGCCAAGGCCTTGCTGTGGGCACTGGAGTTCGTCGGGGACCGACTCCCAATCGACGCGGAGCGCCCGCTCTCGTCGGTGCGCGAGAAGATCGAGGCGGTCATCGGCGAGGAGAACCTGCCGTCGGTGGAGATCGGTGGAGAGTTGACCGCCAACGTGGAGGTGGCGGCCGCCGTCAACCGAGCGGTGCGCGAGGACCGCCCCCTCACGATCGAGTACTGGAACGAGTCGCGCGGCGAGCTGCGTAGCCGCGTCATCGAGCCCCATTTCCTCGTGAACTCCCAAGAGGCCTGGTACCTCATCGCATGGTGCCGCGAGGCCGAGGGCCAGCGGACCTTTCGACTCGATCGCATTCGCTCCGCAACGCTTCACGACGACCACTTCGAGCGGCGCTCCGAGGTCACTTCGTCCGGGCCCTACCTGCCATGGGGTGGGAAGGCGCCAGACGATCTGGTCGCCCAGAGCGCGTCGGTGTGGTGCAGCGCCGAGGTCGCCCGCTGGATGGTCGAGAAGCACCGCTCGCGCGAGAGCTTCGCCGATGGCTCCGCGCTGGTGGAGATCCCGTACGCCAGCGAAGAGTGGCTCGTGAAGGAGCTGCTCAAGTATCAGGGGGAGGCCGTGCTCTTCGAGCCGGTCGCGCTGCGGCGCACCGTGGCCCAGATGGCTGAGCGCGTGCTCGATCGCTACGGCGTGCGGGGCACCGCCGCCGCGGCGACGTAGCGCCCCCCGGGCTCCCTGACGACCAACCCGGCGAGCTCCAGCTCGCTCAGCGTGGCCGTGGTCTCCGCCGGCGTCAGACCGAGCGCCTGCCCCATCTGGTCAACTGTGAGGCTGTCGCGCCGCAGCTCCTCCAGCGCGCCCCGAGCGGTTTCGCTCATGTCCAGAGCCGGCTCCGGCGACGCGTTGCGCCACCTCAGGCCGGCCAGCTCGTCAACGACGTCGTCGACCGACTCGCAGAGCGCCGCCCCGGCCCTTAGCAGTGCGTTGCACCCGGCGGACTGCGCGGCCCACGGGGCCCCCGGCACGGCCAGCACCGGTCGCCCATGCTCCGCCGCGAAGTCCGCAGTGATCAAAGCGCCTGATCGCTCACCCGCCTCCACCACGACCGTCGCGTGTGCCAATCCCGAGACGATGCGGTTGCGCGCGGGAAAGCGCCACGGGGCCGGAGCTGTACCCAGCCAGTACTCGGAAACGAGCCCTCCTGAGACACACACGCGCTGCGCCAGCGACCTGTTGCGCTTCGGATAGACGACGTCGACGCCGCACGCGAGAACCGCGAGGGTGTGCCCGTCGGCGTCCAGTGCCCCGGCGTGCGCGGCCGCGTCGATGCCGTGAGCGAGCCCGCTGATGACTCGAGCGCCGCGATCGGCCAGCCCCGAGCCGAGGCGCCGCGCGAAGTCTGCCCCGCCGGCGGTGGATCTGCGGGCTCCCACCACCGCGACCGTCGGCTGCTCCTCGTCGAGAGCCCGTGCGGCAGGATTACCTGCCACGAAGAGCCCGAAGGGCGGGTCGAATATCTCCCTGAGACGCAGGGGCAGGCCGGAGCCGGGGATGAAGGCGATCCCGCGGGCGCTCAGCCCCGCCAGCTCCGCGGCCGGGTCGAAGCTGCCCCGAACGGCATCGGCCGCACGCCGCTGCCCACCTGATAGCGCGAGCATCTTCCCGAGGGCCCGCGGTGGAAGAGCCCAGAGCTCATCCGGCCCGCCTGCGGCCCTGGCCACCCGTTGCAGGTCGCGATTCAGGACACCCGCGAGCTTCGCGAGACCGAGGGCGGCGTGACTCACGACGCCACCGCGGGCCGGCGCAGACCCAGGGCCTCGGAGAGGTGTTCATCGTCGACGCGCTCGGACTCGGCCAGATCGGCAATGGTCCTCGAGACCTTCAGCAGCCGGTCGTAGCCGCGACCGGACAGGGCCAGCTCATCAACCGCGCGCCGAGCGAGCGCGGTCGCCCCGGGGCTCAGGCGCGACCGTTCCCTGACCTCTGACGCCGGGATCTCGGCGTTCGCGACGTCCTGCCCCCGTGACGCACGAAACCTCTCCCCTGCCTCGACGCGGCCCCTCACCGATTCGCTGGGCTCCTCCGAGGCCGCGCCGGAGAGCTCGTCTGGACTCAGACGGCCCATCTCCACCCAGATGTCGATGCGGTCGATCACCGGCCCGGAGAGGCGACCGCGGTAGGCATCGAGGCGCGCCGGGGCGCACGTGCACGTCCGGGCGACGTCGCCGGCGAACCCACACGGGCATGGATTGCCGGCGCATACCAGCAGCGGCCGCGCCGGGAATCGATGGGTGAGCATGGCGCGTGTCACGCGTACGTGCCCCTCCTCGAGCGGCTGCCGCAGGGCGTCCAAGGTTGCGGGCGCGAACGCGCAGACCTCGTCGAGGAACAGCACTCCTCTGTGGGCGAGGGTCAACTCCCCGGGCGAAGGCACGCGGCCCCCTCCGACCAGACCGGAACGCGAGATCGTGTGATGAGGCGCCCGAAAGGGCCTTTCGCGCACCACCGGGCGTTCCGCATCCAACAGACCCGCGGCCGAGTGGATGCGGGTCACCTCCAGCATCTCGGCGTCGCCGAGGGACGGGAGAATCCCCGGCAGACATCGCGCCAGCATGGTCTTGCCCGAGCCGGGCGGCCCGAGCATCAGCATCGAGTGACG
>JAOTZF010000065.1 GCA_029861485.1 Thermoleophilia bacterium
CCTCTTCGGGAACTACACCTAGGCCACAGGCTCGGCCCGCACGCCGTAGCCCACCTCGCGGATCAGCTCGGCGGCGCGCTCGGCCGCCTGCTGCCCTGCGACGAGCAGCCGAAGCTCCCCCACCCCATCGGGCGGCCCCGGGACCAGCCCCAGGTCCTCGATGTTGATGTGGGCGTGGCCGAGGGCGGTGGCGATCGCAGAGATCACTCCGGGCTCGTCGGGCACGGTCACCGACAGTCGCCACGGCCGCTCCCCCTCGAGCTCACGATCGCTCGCGAGCAGGACGCCGCGCCCTGCTCCAGCCTGCTCGAAGAAGCGCAGCAGCCACTCGCGGTCTCCGCGCTCGACAGCCACCCGCGCGGCGTTGAGATGACCCGAGAAACTCTCGAGCGCGGATGCAACGGCACTGCGGTTGGCCAGGAGAATATCGGCCCATAGCGGGGGGTTCGCACCCCCGACACGTGTCAGATCGGCGAATGACGGGCCAGCCGAGCGAAGCGCCTCACGGCCCTCTGGCGCCGTTCCGGCGGCCTGGTTGATGAGGGCGCTCGCCAACACGTGCGGCACGTGAGAGACCATCGCCATCAGGCTGTCGTGAGCCTCGGGATCGATCGCGACCGGGTGCGCCCCGATGGAGGTCACGAGGTGGTGCAGCCGCTCAAACAGCGCCGGCTGCGTCTCGTCGCTTGGCGTGAGGAAGTAGGTCGCGCCCTCGAAAAGGTCCTCCCTCGCGGCGCCCACCCCGGACCGCTCGGCACCACAAACGGGATGGCCGCCGATGAAGCGGCGACGCTCGGATCGGTCGAGCGCGGCCATGACCACCCCCTTCGCCGAACCGACGTCGGTAACGACGCAGGTCTCGCCGGTAAGCGAAAGCGCCTGCTTGGCCAACTCGGCGAGCTGACCGACGGGCGCCGCGAGGAACACCGTGCTCGCGCCGTCGATGGCCTCCTCGAGCGAGCCCGCGGCGACGTCGACCGCCCCCAGCTTCACCGCCTCGGCGCGGGCTGCGGCATCGGGATCGAAGCCGCGAACCTCCGGCACACCGGCGCGAGCCCGCAGGGCAAGGCCGAGCGAGCCGCCCATCAGGCCGATGCCGATGATGGCGGCCGGGGCGCCCGGCGCGCTCATCAGCTCAGACGCCGACCTCGACCGGCTCACCGCCGGCCATGACCTTGCCCATCAGGTCCACACAGCGCCGCACGTCGTACACCCACTCCGAGAAGGTGTCGGCGAACAGCGCCTGGGGACCGTCGCAGAGTGCGGTCTCAGGGCTCGGATGGACCTCGACGATCAAGCCGTCGGCCCCCGCCACCACCGCGGCGCGAGCGAGTGGAAGGATCAGATCGCGTTGGCCGGCCGCGTGGCTCGGGTCGACGATCACCGGCAGGCGCGACGTGGCCTTGGCGACGGGGATGGCCGAGATGTCGAGCGTGCCGCGGGTGGCGGTCTCGAACGTCCTGATGCCGCGCTCGCAGAGCACGACCTGGTCGTTGCCCTCGCTGACGATGTACTCGGCGGCCAGCAGCCACTCCTCGACCGTGGACGCCATCCCCCGCTTCAGCAGGATCGGCGTATCGATCTGGCCGACCTCACGCAGGAGGTCGAAGTTCTGCATGTTGCGCGTGCCGAGCTGGATCATGTCGGCCACCTCGACGATGGCCTCGAGCTGCCGCACGTCCATCAGCTCGGTGACGATCGGAAGGCCGCTCTCGGCGCGTGCCTCCACCAGAATCTCCAGCGCCGGCTCGCCCAACCCCTGGAAGGTGTACGGAGAGGTGCGGGGCTTGAAGGCGCCACCGCGCAGCGCCGCGGCACCCGCAGCCTTGCAGGCCATGGCGGTCGACAGCGTCTGTTCGCGGGACTCTACGGTGCATGGGCCGGCGATCAGCCCGAAGCTGCCGCCACCGATCGCGGCATCGCCAACGCGCACCACGTGGTCCTCCGGGTGCAGCTCGCGCGAGACCAGTTTGTACTTCTTGGAGATCGGGACGAGCTTCTCGACCCCGGGCTCCCCACGAAGGTCCAGCGCCGCGATGATCTTCGGGTCGTCGCAGATGGCGCCGACGACCGTGTACCGCTCGCCTCGGGAGGGATGGGCCTTTGCGCCCGCTTGCTCGACACGGGCGATGACGTGCGCGATCTGGTCCTCGGTCGCGTCACCTTTCATCACGATCATCATGGGTTCTCTGCTCCGAACATTTCTGTTGTGGGTGCCGGCGTCTTTGCTGCTCGCGGGCGCTCCGGGGGCGCGGGAGGCGACGCATGCACAAAATCACATATTCGCCGAGGATCGCGAAGCGTGCAACTAGCCGACGATCAGCCGCGACAACGCTTCGAGGAAGGCGTCGTTCTCTTCCGGTAACCCGATGGAGACCCGAAGCGTTCCGGGTGCTCCGAGGGCTCTCCCGTCGCGCACGATCACGCCGGAGCGCAGCAGGCGCTCGTGCCAGTCGGGCTCAGCGTCGATAGAGAGGAAGTTCGCCTGGCTGGGCGGAGCCGTGACGCCCATACCGGCCAGCGCGCGGGCCACCCTTTCGCGCTCGGCCACGATCGCTTCGGTGCGTTCGACGAAGGCCGCCGGGTGGCCGAGGCTCTCCAACGCGGCGGCTTGGGCAAGGGCGTTCGTGTTGAACGGCTGCCGCACTCGATCGAGCGCGGCGATCCAGTCCTCGCTGCCCACGCCGTAGCCGACGCGCAATCCGCAGAGCCCGTGAGCCTTGCTGAACGTCCGCGTCACGAGCAGGTTAGGCGCGGTACGCGCGAGCGACATGATGCGCCCCGCATCGGGCCGCGCGACGAAGTCGAAGTAGGCCTCGTCGACGAGCACCGCGACGTCGCTCGGAATGGCATCGAGCAGCGAGGCGATGCGCTCCGGCGGCAGGAAGACGCCGGTGGGGTTGTTGGGATTACAGATCACGACGAGCCGGGTCCGCTCATCGATGGCGGCCGCCATCGTCTCCAGGTCGTGGGCCCCGTCCGCCGTCAGCGGCACGGCGATGCCCTCGGCCCCGGAGGCGCTGGCGAGGTGCGGGTAGAGCGAGAACGAGGGCTCGGCGTGGATCACGGTCGTCCCCGGGTCGAGCAGCGCCTGCCCCGCCAACAGGATGAGCTCGCATGAGCCGTTGCCGATGACGACCTGCTCCTGGCCCACCCCGTGACGTTCGGCGAGCGCGGCCCTCAAGGCTCTGGCCGGCGGGTCGGGGTAGCGGTTGAGCACGGAGATCCTCGAGGCGACGACCCGCTCCACCTCGGGGAGTGGCGGGAAGGGGCTCTCGTTGGATGCAAGCTTGACCGCCGACTCCAGCCCGTAGGCGGCGAGGACCTCAGCGCTCGTCAGACCCGCCTCATAGCGAGGAATCGAGGAGATTCGGGGGGAGGAGCGCAGGCCCACATCAACCATTGTGACAGGCGCGCGGACCGTCGCGGCTCGTGTCAAAGCGCACTTATTGTCTATCTGACTATAATGACCGGGTGCGTTTACGTCAGAGCAACAATAACTCCGCGGGCGTCGGGACCCCCGACGAGCCCGTGCTCGTCTGCGGCAGTGGTATCGCCGGCTGCCTCGCGGCTCTCAGGATCGCGTCCCGTTCCCCGGTCGTGATGGTCACAAAGCGCGCGCTTGGCGGCGGGAGCACGTTGCACGCCCAGGGCGGCATCGCCGCGGCCATCGGGCCGGCCGACAGCGTGGAGGCCCACCTTCGTGACACGATCGCCGCAGGCGCGGGCCTCTGCGATCACGATGCTGCCGAGGCGGTCTGCGCCCACGGCCCTGCGTGCGTTCGCGATCTGATGGAGCTCGGCGTGCTCTTCGACGGCGGGGATCCACCGGCCCTGGGGCTCGAGGCAGCCCATGGCGCCCCTCGGATCGTCCACGTCGACGGCGACGCGACCGGTCGAGGAGTCATGGCGGCGCTCACTGCGGCCGTACGGGCCCACGCGAACATCGAGCTCCTGGAGGGGATGACCGTTGGCGCGGTAACCCGGCTCGACGGCGTTGCGACCGGGGTCGAGTGCATCGACGGCGCGGGTCGGCGATGCTCCATGAACGGACGCGCCGTCGTGCTTGCCACGGGCGGAATCGGCCAACTGTTCCCCTTCACGACCAACCCCGCCGACGCGACCGGTGACGGCATTGCCCTCGCTGCGCGCGCCGGCGCCGCGCTGGCGGACATGGAGATGGTCCAGTTCCATCCAACGGCGCTCGCGGTGGATAGCAGCCCGCTACCGCTGATCTCGGAGGCGGTTCGGGGCGCGGGCGCCGTGCTCCGCGACGCCACGGGGGTGCGTTTCCTGGACGGCTCCGATGGCGTCAGCGAGCTGAGCCCGCGCGATCAGGTTGCACGCGCCATCTATCGCCGGACGCTCGAGTCCGGGGCTCCGGTGAGCCTCGATCTGCGCCATCTTGACGGCGACGAGGTACGCGCACGCTTTCCCGGCATCTCCGCGATCTGCCGCGAGAATGGGCTGGACCTCGCTCGAGACCTGATCCCGATCACCCCGGCCGCCCACTACTTCATGGGCGGGGTGCTCACCGACACGCGCGGCCGCTCCAGCGTGCCCGGCTTGTTCGCCATCGGCGAGTGCGCGTCGACCGGCGCGCACGGCGCCAATCGCCTGGCCTCGAACAGCCTGCTCGAAGGCGCCCTGATGGCCGAGCTCGCCGCCGAGGAGACGCTCCGGCCGCGCGACGCCTGGCCGGCGTGGCCCGTCGGAACGGCTCGGGAGCCACTCGCGCTCGGGCCCGCGGCGCCGGACTGGCGCGACCGCCTGGGCACCGCGATGTGGTCGGGCGCGGGCGTGGAGCGCTCGCGATCCGACCTCGCCGAGGCATCCCGCCGCATCGCCACGCTCGTACCGCCCCCAGACGCCGAGGCCGCGAATTTGCTCGAGCTGGGCGAGGTGGTGCTCGAGGCGGCCGCGCATCGCGACGAGAGCCGCGGCGCTCACTTCCGCCTGGACCGGCCCTCGGCCGACCCGGCCTTCGCCCATCGCATCGGCTGGTGCGATGGCACGCCATTCGATCTCCCCGTAGGCACACTGGCCCCGATCAGGAGCGCAGCATGAGCACCGCAGTCGCATGCGAGTTGACCATCCCCGAGGCTCCGAGCGAGGAGCTGCGCCGGCGGGCTTGGGAGGCCCGGGAGGCGCTGGGTGACCAGCTGATCGTGCTGGGCCACCACTACCAGAAGGACGAGGTGATCGAGTTCGCCGATGTCACCGGCGACTCGTTCAAGCTGGCGAAGCTCGGGGCCGAGGCCGAGGCCGAGCTGGTCCTCTTCCTGGGCGTCTACTTCATGGCCGAGTCGGCCGACGTGTTGGCGCGCCCCGGCCAGACCGTCGTGCTGCCCGACCTCTCGGCGGGGTGCCACCTTGCCGAGTGCGCGGACATCTACACCGTGCGCGACGCCTGGGAGCAGATCAGCGGCGCGCTCCCCGGCAAACGGATCATCCCCCTCACCTACATGAACTCCGACGCGGTGCTGAAGGCGTTCTGCGGCGAGAACGGCGGCGCGGTCTGCACCTCCGGCAATGCGCGCACGGTCTTCGAGTGGGCGCTGGCCGAAGGTGACGCGATCTTCTTCTTCCCCGACGAGCACCTCGGACGGAACATCGCCTGCGATATGGGGTTCGAGGACGCCTCCCTGCCGGTGTGGAACCCCCGTCTGGCCGAGCTCGGCGGCGCGAGGCGCGAACTGCTCGCCGATGCCCCGGTGATCCTCTGGAAGGGGTTCTGCAACGTCCACACGAACTTCACCGCAGAGCAGGTGAAGCGGCACCGCGAGGACCATCCGGGCGTTCGGGTGATCGTGCATCCGGAGTGCCCGCGCCCGACCGTGCTCGCGGCGGACGAATCCGGCAGCACCGAGTACATCATCCGGCGCTGCAACGAGCTGCCCGCGGGAAGCACCATCTCCATCGGCACCGACCTCAACCTGGTCTACCGCCTGCGCGACGCGCACCCCGCCAAGACCATCTTCCCGATGCTCGACACCATTTGCCCCTGCGTGACCATGAACCGCATCGACCTCCCCAAGCTGACCGGGTGCCTTGAGGCACTCGAATCCGGCGGTCTCCCCAATGTGGTGAGCGTCGACGAGGAGGTGGCCGAGTGGGCTCGCGTGGCGCTCGACCGCATGCTCGCCCTGGGCTGAGCCTCGACGACATCGTCGCCGCCGCTCTGGCCGAGGATCTCGGCGAGCGCGGCGACATCACCTCTGAGCTTCTCCTACCCCCCGACCTGGCGGCCACCGCTCAGCTGCGCTCCCGCGCAGCGGGGGTGTTCGCCGGGCGGGCACCGGCGCAGAAGGTATGCGACCGGCTCGGTCTCTCGGCCCAATGGCATCGCCGCGACGGCGAGCCCATCGTGGCGGGCGCCGTTGTGGCCGACATCTCGGGGCCCGCACGCGCGCTACTCACCGGCGAGCGCACGATCCTGAACTTCGCCGGCCGCCTGTCGGGGATCGCGAGCCTGACGGCCCGATTCGTCGCCTCCGCGGGGGAGGTCGCGATTCTCGACACGCGCAAGACCACGCCCGGCTGGCGCGCTCTCGAGAAGGCCGCCGTTGCGGCGGGAGGCGGGACGAACCATCGCTTGGGCCTCGACGACCAAGTGCTGGTCAAGGACAACCACCTCGCCCTGGCCGGCGCCTCCCTCGACGAGGCCATCACGGCCGCGCGCCGGCGCTATCCCGACGCGATCGTCGAGGTGGAGGCCGACGACCTGGACGCAGTACGGGCCGGCCTGCGCGCGGGCGCCGACTGGATCCTGCTCGACAACATGAGCGACGCCCAGCTGCGAGAGGCCGTCGCCGTGGTGGGCGGCGCCGCCAAACTCGAGGCATCCGGCGGCATGTCGCTGGAACGCATTCCCGACGTTGCCGCAACCGGGGTCGACGCGATCAGCGTCGGCGCCCTCACCCACTCCGCTACGGCACTCGACCTTGGCTTCGATATCGACGCCTGAGGGCTCCGGGCGCTAGCCCCTCGGCCGTCGGCGAACGGCCGCGTCTGCAGAGTCGTCATCTCGTTCTCCATCCACGTAAGGGCACGACCCGATACGGCCGGCAGCGGTCCCATCACGCGAGCGCGCGTGGGCGCCGCCCAGCCATCGGGGTGGAGAACCGATTCCGCAGGCGGGCCGTTACGCGCCGCCTGGGCTTCGCCGCCTACTCGGGAAGGTCGGTGCGCAACTGCCGGGCGTCGCGCAGGTAGACGTGCCGGATCTGGCGCTCGACCGGGCAATAGCAGTGAAGCATCACCCGTACGCACAGCGGCATCGCGCCCTCGACCGGAATCTCCCGGGCACAGAGCAGGGGCACGGAGCCCAACCCCATCGTGCGGGCAGCAACAGCGGGGAACTCGGTCGTGAGGTCTGGCGTGGCGGTGAAGATGATGGAGACGAGATCATCGGCCGTGAGGTCGTTGCGGCCGAGCACCTCCGCCAGCAGCTCCGAGGTCCCCTCATGGATGGCGTCGGCGCTGTTGCGCTCGACGGTGATCGCGCCGCGCACGGCGCGCAGCACCCGCCCATCGCCGCTCATCGAGCCAACCCGACGGTCGACGCGAGCTGGCCAACTTCTTCGGAGGCGAGCTCTCGCCAGGCGCCGGGCTCGAGGGTGCCGACGTCCAGGCCGGCATACGCCGGACGATGGAGGCGGATCACGGGGTGGCCGACGGCCTCGCCCATGCGCCGGATCTGGCGGTTGCGGCCCTCGGAGAGGCGAAAGCGCAGCCACGTACACGCGGGCGCCCTGCGCGACATCCGCTCGACCCCCGCGGGACGGGTGACGCCATCCTCAAGCTCGACCCCGCGGCGTAGGCGGCGCACCACGGCCTCGGAGACGCGCCCCTTCACGAGCACCTCGTACTCCTTGGTCATACCGTGGCGGGGATGCATCAGGCGATGCGCGAGCTCCCCGTCGTTGGTCACCAGCAGTGCTCCGGTGGTGTCCCTATCGAGCCGGCCGACCGGGTACAGGCGAAGACCGATGGGGAGCTCGTCGACGACCGTCGGGCGGCCCTGCGGATCGGCGGCAGTGGAGATCACGCCGCGCTTCTTGTTGACCAGGAACACGGCCGGGCGCTCTGCTGTCACAGGACGACCGTCGACCTCCAGCACATCGCCCGGAGCGATCTTCTGCCCGACGCGTGCCGACTCTCCGTTCACGCTGACCCTGCCCTCGGCGACCATCCGCTCGGCAGCACGCCGGCTCGCGACCCCCGCCCGCGCGAGCGCACGATGAACGCGCTCCAGCTCAGGCATCTTCGTCATCGCCGCCCGGCGAGACGTGCCCGGCCTGGGCCAGCCGATGACGAATCGACTCAGCCTCCGGACCGGTCAGCTCGAAGCGCTCGAGCGGGGGCAGATCGCCTGAGGCGCGCAGGTTGAAGCGCTCCTGGAAGGCGCGCGTCGTGCGGTAGCGCATCGCGCCGCCCTCGTCGGACCGCCCGGCCTCCTCGAGCAGGCCGCGCTCGACCAGCGATGAGACCACCCCGTCCACCTGTACGCCGCGCAGGCGGCTGATCTCGCGGCGGGTGACCGGCTCCAGATAGGCCACTACCGCCAGGGTCTCGAGGGCCGCGGGAGACAGGCGGTCCTCGGCGGGACGATTGCGCAACCGATCACAGATCGGCGCGACTTCCGCGCGCGTGCGCAGCGTGTACCCCCCGGCGACCTCGGCGACCTCGAGGCCACTGTCCGCGCCATAGCGCGCATCCAGTTCCTTGAGCGCACGCTGTAGCGGCCCGGGCGCCACCTCGGCGAGATCACAGAGATCCTCGACGGTGAGGGGCTCGGGGCTGAGGAACAGCGCGGCCTCGAGCTCGCGCGCGAGCTGGT
>JAOTZF010000226.1 GCA_029861485.1 Thermoleophilia bacterium
GCATCATCGCGATGGTGCGCAACCCGGTGGAGTTGGTGCCGTCGCTGCACTCGCAGATGCGATACATGCAGGACGAGGACCAGGAGGATCCCGAGCGCGCCTGGGACCTCCAAGCCGAGCGTCAGCACGGCAAAGCCCTGCCGCGAACGTGTCGGGTGCCGGAGTTCCTGCTCTATGGCAAGGCGGCAGCGCTCGGCGAGCAGGTCAAGCGCCTCATGGACCGGGTCCCGCGCGAGCAGGTCAAGATCATCGTGTTCGACGACTTCCGCGATGACACCCAGAGTGCGTACGCCGAGGTGCTCGAGTTCCTTGGCCTGCCCGATGACGGCCGGCGGGATTTCCCGACCGTCAACCCCAGCAAGCAGCACCGCGCTGAGACTCTCGCGCGATTCACGCAGCGGCCACCGCGAGCGCTGGTTCGGGTGGCGAAGGGCGTCAAGAAGCTCACCGGGATCCAGCGGTTCGGCGTACTCGATCGGCTCAGGCAGTCCAACCGGCGCACGGCGACCCGCCAGGAGATCTCGCCGGCCTTCGAGGGGCGTCTCAAGGAGTATTTCCGCGAGGATGTCGAGTTGCTCGGCAGCCTCATCGAGCGCGATCTCAGTCACTGGGTGGCCTGACCCGCGGCGGCCGATAGGCCTGCGCAAACGAAAGTAAGCTGCAGGCACCGTGCGTGCCGTCTTCCCTCGCGACGAGCAGTTCATGCAGATCGCTCTGTCGGAGGCCAAGCGCGCGCCGGAGGCCGGGGACGTCCCGGTGGGATGCGTGGTGGTCCGCGACGGCGAGGTCATCGCCAAGGCCCACAACGAGCGAGAGAAGCGCTCGGACCCTACCGCCCATGCCGAGCTTCTCGCGCTGCGCGAAGCCGCCTTGGCCATGGGCGGGTGGCGACTGCTCGGCGCAGTCGTATATGTGACCCTCGAGCCGTGTCCCATGTGCGCGGGAGCACTGCAGCAGGCACGTGTCACACGGGTGGTCTACGGCGCCCCCGACCACAAGGTCGGCGCGGCCGGCTCGGTGATCAACCCGCTCCAGAACCCCCGGCTGCTGCACCGGGTCGAGGTGCAGGGCGGCGTGTTGGCCGACCGCTCGCTGGCGCTTCTCCGGCAGTTCTTCGACGAGCGCCGGTAGCCCGGTCGATCCGGCTGCTCAGTCTTATGCGGGCCGAGGCCGCACACCAGAGCCGAGTTCCACGATGAGGCTCGGCGTGTGGTGGATCCGGATGACGACCGGCCCGCCGACGTCCAAGAGATCAGGCGTCGGCGGCCGTCGCGGCCGCCTCCTCGATGGCGAGGTCGAGGAGCGTCGTTCGAGCCCACTCGCGATCGATGGCCAGCCGGGGCCCTAGAAAAGGGATCATTACTCAGGAAAGCCCTCCGATCGCGTGCGCCTGACCCAGCGGGATGGGCGATGAGGCAGCGGCTGTCGCGGACTCACTGGTCCAGCCGGTTCGTGGGCCTTCACTAGGGCCATGTGAAGGTCTGCTCACACTCGGGGGCTTTTTCGCGGGGCTTTACGTCCTGCGGCCTAGCTTGGGCCGCGAAACGTTCGCTCTTGGAGGACTGCCGACATGAAACTCAGCAAACGCAACAGCATCATCGCAGCGCTCGCATCTGTAGCGGCGCTTGGCCTCGGAGGGGCTGCCATCGCTGCGTCAACGGGCTCAAACGACCGCGCCGAGGCGTTCGCGGAGGCCCTCAGCGAGCAGACCGGCTCGGAGATCACGACCGACGATGTCATCGCCGCGCGGAAGCAGGTCGCGCGGGACCGCGTGGAGCAGGCCGTCACCGATGGCCGCATCACCCGTGAGCAGGCTGATGAGCTGATCGAGCGCATCGAGAGCGGCGAGGGCATCGGCCGCGGGTTCCGCGGCGGCTTCGGCGACGGTCCGGGCCACGGCGGCTTTGGCCGCGGCTTCGGCGGCCCCGCGGCGGCCGTGGCCGAGGAACTCGGCCTGGAGGCCGACGCCGTGCGCGAGGCGCTGCGTGACGGCCAGTCGCTCTCGGAGTATGCCGGGAGCCAGGGCAAGACCCGCAACGAGGTGCTCGACGCAATCAAGAGGTCCATCACCGACGGCGCGCAGCAGCGTGGCGTGGACCCGCCCGATGAGGAGACCCTCAACTCTCTCGCCGAGCGCCTCGCCGACCGCGAAGGCGGCAAGCGCGGCTTCGGCGGCCATGGCCACGGCGGCTTCGGCCCGCCGCCCGCCGAAGAGCCCGAGGGGGAAGACTCGACCGAGGGAGCGTCACTCGGCGCCTAGTTAGGCGGGCGGCGCCTTCACCCCACGACGGACGACCCGGGACCGGTTGCCATCCGCCCCGGGTCGTCGTGCTCCCTCAGTTGCGGCTGGCTCTCGGTCGCGCCATG
>JAOTZF010000227.1 GCA_029861485.1 Thermoleophilia bacterium
CGGCTCAACCTCGTCATCCGCAACCTCGGCTCTGCGGATCTCCTGGATGCCCGCGGCCCGGAGCCGTTGCTCGGCCTCCTCCGGACTCAAACCGGCCACGTCGGGGATCGTGATCGAATCGCCCCCGCCGTCGAGGCCGCCATTGACGATAAGCAGACCCGCGGCGACCGCGGCGATCAGCAGCACCGCCAGGGCCGCGATCCACCACCCCCGCGACCTGCTCGGCTCAATGCGCTGTGGCGGCTTCCGCGGGGGTGGGCGTCGGGGGGCGACCTGCGTCTGGGCGGTCGGCTCTTGCCGACTCATGACGTGAGTTCCCGCGGCGGCTGCGGCCGCCGCGCCCATGACCGCCGTGGCCGCGGTGCCGTAGCGCTCCCGGATGGGGCGGAGGGCCTCAGCGAACTCCTCGACGGTGCGGTAGCGCTCGGACGGCCGTTTGGCGAGCGCCTTCATGACGACGGCGTTGAGGTCGTCGGGGAGGCTGGGCTGGTGGACCTTCGGCGGGGTGGGGGGGTCGTTGATCTGCTTCATCGCCACCGCCACCGCCTGGTCGCCGTCGAACGGCACGCGACCGGTCAGCAGCTCGTAGAGCACGATGCCCGCCGAGTAGCAGTCGCTGGCGGCCGTGAGGTCGTCCCCCCGGGCCTGCTCCGGAGACAGGTACTGGGCCGTGCCGATCACCGATCCGGTCGCGGTCAAGTCGGAGCGGCCGCCCGCCCGGGCGATACCGAAGTCGGTCACTTTCAGTAGCCCATCCTCGGCGATGAGCATGTTTTGGGGCTTGGCGTCGAGGTGAACGATGTCGCGCCGGTGCGCTGCGCCCAGCGCGGCGAGGATCTGCAGGGTGTAGTCGATGGAGGCAGCCGGTGGGAGTGGGGCCTGACGGCGGATGACCTCCTTGAGGTTCGGCCCGTCGAGGTACTCCATGACGATGTAGTAGCTGCCGTTGGTCTCGCCCCGGTCGTAGACGGCCACGATGTTGGGATGGTTCAAGCCCGCGGCAGCGCTCGCCTCGCGCCGGAACCGCTCGACGAATGAGGGGTCGGCCGCATAGCGGGCGGACAGCACCTTGACGGCGACTTGCCGATCGAGCAGGTCGTCGTGAGCGAGGTAGACCTCCGCCATTCCGCCAGTCCCAAGCTCGCGCTGCAGTGCGTAGCGCTGGTTGATGACGCTTCCCGGGCCTATCGTCATCGGACGGACTCTAGTCCGAAGATGGGCTGGCTTTCGGTGGCGATGCTCACCCCTTCGCCGTAACGGCCGCTCGCATCACGTCGGCGAAGGCCGGCGCAGCCACGCTGCCACCGGTTCCCGACGTGTCCTCGATGACGACCGAGATCGCTGCGATCGGGTCCTCCGACGGCGCGAAGCCGATGAACCAGGCCTGGTTGCGACCCTCGTCGGCGGTCTCGGCGGTCCCCGTCTTGCCGGCGACCGACAGACCCTGAAGAGCTGCGGCGACCCCTGTGCCCTCGAGGACCACCCGGGTCATCATCTCGCCAACCTGATCGGCGACCTCGGCGCTGGCCGACTGGTTCAGGTCGCTCACCCGCGCCTCGTAGACCACATCGCCGCTGCGATCGACCACGGACTGCACGACGAACGGCTGCGGCATGGTGCCGCGATTGGCGATGGCGCTCGCTACCAGAGCCATCTGCAGCGGTGTCACCGCCAGGCGCTCCTGGCCGATGGCAAGACGGGCGGTGTCGATGCCCGCCTCGTCGTTGGGCAGCAGCTTGCCTCCCTCGTATCGGCCGCTCGCGACGACCTGGTCGCTGGGAAGGTCAATCGGCGGCACCTCTCCAAAGCCGAAGCCGTCCATCGCATTGCCCATGCCGCTGGGGCCCAGGGTCGTCCCGATACGGGCGAAGGTCGTGTTGATCGAACGCGTCAGCGCTTCGATCAGGTTGTGGTCACCGTATGTCGAGCCACCGAAGTTGCGGATCGGCCCACCGGGGGTGTCGAAGCTCCCGGTGTCGTCAAAGCGGGTGGTCGGCAGGAACTGACCGGAGGCGAGGGCGGCGGTCGTCGCGACGACCTTGAACGTCGAGCCCGGCGCGTATCGGCCCTGGGTGGCGCGGTTCAGCAGGGGAGAGCCGTCGCCGGTGCGGATGGCCTCGAAGTCGGTCTCCACGTCGGACAGATCGAATGCCGGCGCCGAGGCCATGGCGAGCACGGCGCCCGTGCTCGGCTCCAGCGCGACGATCGCTCCCCGCTGACCCGAGAGGGCGTCCACGGCCGCCTGCTGTATTCGACTGTCGATGGTGAGGGTGAGGTTCGCGCCGCGCTTGGTCTCCCGGCGCAGGCGCTCGAGGATCGGCTGGTCGCCGAAGCTGCCGGCGAGGAAGCGGTTGTACTCCG
>JAOTZF010000228.1 GCA_029861485.1 Thermoleophilia bacterium
TCGGCGATTCCTCTCCGTTCGGCCAGCAGGCCTCGGAGCGAGAGTTGATACAAGCGCCAAGGTCTCGCAACCCCCCAATGACGCGCTCAGACCAACACCCCCCGGGCCCCGCGGGCAGTGGCCCTAGCGTGGCCGCCGAGACGCGAGGGTCGGTGCTCGTGCTCGCGGCCGCCGCCATCGCGGTGCTCGCGGTTGTCGCGATCGCCATCGGCGGCCTGCGACAGATCGAGTCGCAAGAGCGGTCCATCTCCGACCGGGAAGACCTCCACTACGAGCTGATCCAAGCCCAGGGCGAGTTACAGGCCAGCTATGCCGCCTCGGCGCTAACCGTGATTGGCCCGCCGCCCGGGCTCGAGCTTCCTCCCGATGGCTTTCCGGTGTCACCCGCGCCCCGGCGGGCCGGGAGCGGCACGCCCTCAGCTCCGCTGCCATCCTCTCCCGGCCTGCCGGGAGCGACGGCAGACCTGGGAAGCCGTCTCGAGCAGCTTCGACAGATATCGCGCCAGATCATCGAGGGCACGGACGGCGCGGAACGCAGAGCGGCGGAGCAGGCACTCGCGTCCCTCCGCGAGCTCCAGGACCTGATCGGCCCCCTTCCGGACGACGAGCTGGAGATCGCCGAGGCCTTCGCCCAGCGAGCTGCTGCAATAAGCCGGGCCGACGGACGCCTGGAGCGCCTGGTCAGCGTCCAAGAGCAGAACATCTCCAAGGAGCGCGCCGGCCTGTTGTCGATCATCCGCTGGTACTCGATCGGCCTCGCCGCACTCGTACTTGCCGTCTCCCTGGCCGTAGCCGTGACCTGGTTCGCGCTGCGCCGCTCGCGCGATCGCGGCCTGGAGGAGCTCGAGGCGTCGGCGCGTCGCCTCGCCGATCTTGCCGTGACCGATCCGTTGACCGGTCTTGCCAACCAGCGCGAGTTCCAGCTGCAGCTCGATGCCGAGGTGAGCCGCGCCCAGCGCTACGGGCGACCACTCAGCCTGATCCTGCTCGATCTCGATCACTTCAAGCTGGTCAACGATGAGTTCGGCCACCAGACGGGCGACGAGGTGCTCACCGAGGCCGCGGCGCGCCTCAGGGCCCTGGCGCGGACCGGCGAGACGATGGCACGCATCGGCGGCGAGGAGTTCGCTTGGATCGTGCCGGAGGCCGAGCAGCTCGACGCATATGTCGCGGCCGAGCGTGCCCGGAAGACCGTCCGCAGAATGCCTCTTGGCGATGTGGGCTGGCTCACGATCTCGTGCGGCGTGTGCGATCTCCGCGACGCGGAGGATGCGGCAGAGCTGATCCGGCACGCCGATAGCGCCCTGTATTGGGCCAAGGATCAGGGTCGCGACGCCACCTTCTGCTTCTCGCCGGGCGCCGCCCAAGATCTCGCCGAGCGGGCGCGCGCCGGAGGCCGCGAGCGAAACCAGGCGCTCGGCGCGCTGCGCTCGCTGGCTCAAGCCATCGACTCCCGCCATGCGGGGACCCGCGATCACTCGCGCCGGGTCGCGCGGGTTGCAGAGGCAGTCGCGACGGAGCTCGGCTGGACGCCCCGGGGCGTAGCACGGCTTCGCGACGCGGCGCTGGTCCACGACGTCGGCATGGTGCAGGTGCCCGATGATGTGCTGCTGAAGTCGAATGCCCTGGACGAAACCGAGCAGTCGCTGCTCAGGGAACACGTCGCCCTCGGCAGCAGCATGGTCGCCGAGATCCTCGAGGAGGAGCAGGCCGCCTGGGTGAGGGACCACCACGAGCGCTGGGACGGAAGCGGATATCCCTCAGGGCTCGTCGGGGACGAGATCTCCGCAGGCGGCCGGATCTTGGCTATCGCGGATGCGTGGGACGCAATGACACACGACCGACCGCACCGGGAGGCTCGTACCGCCGATCAGGCGCTCGACGAGCTCAGAGGGCTGTCAGGCACGCAGTTCTGCCCGGCCTCGGTTCGCGCGCTGGAGCGAGCATTCCACGCCTCGAAGCACTCAATTCTCGCGCCCGAAGAGATGATCGTCGAGTAGGGACCTCTGACCCGTAAATCAGAGACCCACGGGCGCGAAAAAATGCGTATTGTTGCCCGGCCGGTCGTCCATGGCCTCATCCGAGCGGCGGCCTTGTCGTTCAGCGAGCCCAGGCCGAGAGCATGAAGATCTCAGTACCAGCCGAGACGGCAGAACGCGAGACGCGAGTGGCGATCGTGCCAGAGACGGTGCAGCGACTCGCGCGTGATGGGCACGAGGTCGTCGTCGGTGCCGGCGCCGGCACCTCCGCGGGGTTCTCTGACGCTGACTACTCGGCTGCGGGCGCCAGCATCGCCGAGGAGCTCGGGGGGCTGCTCTCGGGGGCAGAC
>JAOTZF010000066.1 GCA_029861485.1 Thermoleophilia bacterium
CCGCCGAGGCTCTGTTCATGCTCGGAGGAGCCGATCGCGCGATCACCCGGCTCAGTGCGGTGGCGCCCCTGGTGGAGTCGAGTGAGTGGCGGGGGTCCTGTCGGCCCAGATGGCCCGCTATCTGGTATTCACCCAGGATCTCAGCTCGGTCCTGCAGCATCTCGATCGCATCGGGAGCGAGCACCGGGACTCGGACACCGTGGTGCTCTCGAGCCTGCTGGCGTCGAGCATCGCCAGGGCTCTCGGTGGCCGCCCTCGGGCGGCGCTCGAGGAGGTGGCTCAGGCGGAGGAGATCCTGCAGCGCATTCCCGATGCGTTTCCGACGGCCGCGACGCAGCTCGGCGTTACCAAGGGTCTCGCCTTGCTCTTACGGGGGGATGCGCACGCCGCGCTGGCGGCTGTCCAGGCCCCCTACGCGCGGGCGGCCGAGAGCGAGGTCGCGCATGACGCGCTCGGCTCGCTCGCCGCGATGCTCGGCCACGTACTCCTTCTGAGCGGGCGCCCGCGGCACGCCCGGTCCGTGCTGGAGGAGGCGGTCGAGGAGCTCGTCGTACGGGACCAGCTGGGGCTGCTGCCGCTATCGCTTGCGGGGCTGGCGGAGGCCGCCAGCCTGGTGGATGACCCCGATACCTGCGACCGGGCTCTCGATCGGCTATCCCAGCTTCCCGAGCGGCTGCAGCGCTACTACGGCTCGTTCGTCGAGCGCTCGCGAGGCCTCGCGCTGCACTACCGGGGCGACATTGCGGAGGGCACCGAGTCGGTGCGGGCAGCAGCCCGCCGGGCGCGGATCGCGGGTCGGCACGCGGCCAGCGTACTCGCGTTGCTGGACATGGCCCGCGTCGGCGAGATCGCCGAAGCCCACGAGGCCCTGGAGGGGGTAGCCGCGCAAGGCGAAGAGCCCTGGCTCGTCGAGCACGCCCGCGTGTTCGCCTCGGGGGCCCGGGACGGCAAGCACGAGGTGCTCGCCTCTGTCGGGCGGCAGTTCGCCGAGCGTGGTTTCGAGTTGATCGGTGCGGAAGCGCTCGCCCGGGCGGCGTGTGCCGCCGAGGGCGCCGGGGCGCGGTCGGCGGCCTTCACCTACACCGTGGCCTGCGACCGGCTCGTCGGCGACTGCGAGGTGGAGACCGCCGTCACCCGAGCCCGGCCCGAGGTTCTGACCGAGCGGGAACGCGAGATCGCCGACCGGGTCGCCGCGGGGCGTTCCAACTCAGAGATCGCCGCTGAGCTCGTGTTGTCTGCTCGCACCATCGAGAGTCATCTGGGACGGATCTACAAGCGCCTCGACATCGACGGCCGGGAGGCCCTCAGCGCTCTGACAGCCGTGAACGGGCCGTGAAGGCCCCCGCGCGATCAGGGGTCGGCTGGCTCCAGGTTCTCGTCGATGATGCGCTCAGCGCGCGGGGTACTGTCGAGGTCCAGTAGCCCGCGTCGGAGAGCTTGCAGACCGGGCGCCCTCTGATTCCGGCCGAGCAGCGCGATGCCACGAGGAATGTGCGCATCCGGATACAGCGGATCGATCTGCACCGCCTGATTGGCGCGTTCCAGCGCGGTGCCGAAGTCGTTCTTGCCGATCAGCACGTACGCGGCGAAGGCCGGCGCCGCCGCGTCGCGCGGGTCGAGCCCTGCGGCCTTGTCGAACGCCGTCACGGCGCGCGTGCGCTTCTGAAGCGAGCTGAGCGCCGATCCCTGACCGAAGAACGCCTTGGCGAACGACGGATCCCTCTTGGTGGCACGGATATAGGCGCCGAGCGCCGGCTTGTCGCGCCCTTCCGCGAGCAGGATCCGGCCGTCGAGGTAGTGGCTGGGCGCCGACGAGCGCCACGAGCGGCGCCACGCGCCCTTGAGGCGCTCGGCGCCCTGGAGCTTGCCGACGTCGATCAGCTGTGAGACGCGGGCGTAGTGGACTGCGAAGTCGTTCGGCTCTCGGCCTGTGGCGACGCGTAGTGACCGCTCGAAATCGGGGGGGGCGGTCCAGTCCGGCTTCGGCGTCATCTTGACGATGATCAGCTTCCCGCCACGGATGATGCGCACCTTCACCGCCCGGTTGGCCAACAGGGCGCGCTGAGCCCTTGCCAGGCTCCCGGGGCCCGTGATCCATCGAGTACCGATGCGAGTGACGATGTCACCCCTGCGGATGCCCGCGTCCGCGACGGCGCCACCGGGTCCGACGACGGCGATCAGCTGGCCGACCGGGTTCTCGCGCCGAAATGCCGGCAGCAACGGCACGGTGTAGGCATCGAACCGGCCCCGCGGGGGAGTGAGCTTCAACCGGAAGTTTCGCGTCAGCTCGTTCGAGAGCCGCCCCCTTGGGTCGGTCGCGGACAGGGTGATCCGGTAGACGCCCTGGCTGAGCTGGAAGCCGTCGTCGCCGATGGCGTCGATGCGGAGGAAGGCGCGGCCCTTGGGGTGGCGCCGCTCCTGGGTCACGGTACGCCGCAGCACCCCGTCCTTGAGGGATGCGATCTGGGCTGTCACCGTTCCCGCGCGCGACAGCCTCACGCCGACCAGGATTCGTCCGTGGCCGCGCTGGCCGGTGACCTTCTTCGGCATCCGAAGGGCGGAGATGCGCAGTGGCGCAGGCGAACCGCCGGGCGCTCGGCTCGGCTGTGCCGTCTCATCCTCGGGTTCGGCGACCTCGACCGCGGGCGCGCCGAATGCCGCGTGAGAGGCGATGGCTACGCCGGCGGATATCGCGGCGAGCGCCGCAAGCCGACGAGTGATTGGCCGAAACATGACGCGGCAACTTACCACCGCCGCAACCGAAGGCTCGGGGGTGAGGTTCCGCGGGGTCGGAGCGGGCGGTAGAAGTGGCGCAGGGCTCGCTAGATTGCCGGACGTGCAGGCCGGAGAGCTTCTCGAGCAGATTTCCCGCGGTGAGCCGGTGAAGGCCGCGGAGATCGCGGGTCTCGTGCGCGACTGGGACAGCGGCGCCGCCAGCGAGGCCCAGATGGGCGCCTGGTGCATGGCTGCGCACATCGGGGGGCTCGATCGCGCCGCGATTCGCGGCGTGGTGCGCGGGCTGGTCGCGGCCGGGGACCGCCTGGAGCTCTCGCGCGTCGGACCGAGCGCGGTCGCCCATTCCCTGGGCGCCGTGGGCGACCCAAGCGCTCTGATCGCCGCGCCGATCGCCGCATCGCTTGGGGTCCGCGTGCCGTATCTGTGCGCCCGCGGCGTGGAGAACGTCGGTGGCGACGGCGACAGGCTTCATGCGATCCCGGGATACCGGACGACGTGCACTACGGCCCAGTTCGTGCGCGCTTTGCGCGATGCCGGTGTCGCTGCCGCGGCTGAGGTCGACCGCCTCGCGCCGGCGCGAGGTCGCCTTGCCGTGCTCCGCGAGAGCGTCGGGCTCGCTGCCAGCGTGCCCATCGCCATCGCGACGACAATGGCCGCGGCGATCGCCTCCGGTGCCCGGGGCCTGGTGATGGTCCTTCCTGTCGGCCCCGGGGGCCTCGCCAGTCGGGCCGATGTCGGTGACGCCGCACCGATGGCCGGCGCAATCGCAGACGAGTGGGAGCGCGAGCTCCGCATCTTCAGCTTGCCGGTCGAGGCGCCGCTGGGACGGGTCGTCGGAAACGGTCTGGAGATCGTGGAGGCGGGCCGGGTGCTCGGCGGCGAGTTGGAAAGCCCCCTCGCGCGCCTTGCGATCACCCTGGCCGGCGCGATGGCCGAGCTCGCCGAGGTGGCGGATCCCGGCGAGGGCGAGGAAGCCGCCGAAGAGGCCCTCAGCGAGGGGCACGCTCTGGCTGCGGCCGAGCGCTGGATCGAGGCCCATGGGGGTAACGCGGGGGTCTGGTCCGAGCCCGGGCTGATTCCGGAGGCCCCGATCCTCGAGGAGGTCGTCGCGCCGGCCGACGGCACGCTCACGTCGATCGACCCTGCGCTCATCGGCGCGGCCGCCCGATGGCTTGGCGCCGGCAGGATGCATCCCAGCCAGGCAATCGACATCTCGGTCGGTGTCGAGCTGCTCGCCGATGCCGGCGACGAGGTCAGGGGTGGTGAGGTGGTCGCCCACGTCCACGGGCGGGATCCGGATCTGACCGAGCGCGCAGCCCTCATGACCGAGCAGGCCATCACGGTCGACGACGCACCGATCGCCACCGCGAGCCGTGCCTGAGCTCCCCGAGGTGGAGACGATTCGCTCCCAGCTGTCGGAGCGGATACCCGGCCGGAGGATCGATACCATCGCGGTGTACGACGAGAAGACGGTGTCGCCGCTCGCACCCGGGGAGTTCGAGGAGGCCGTGACCGGCCAGACGATCCTGGCGGTCAATCGGTACGGGAAGTACCTGGAATTCCCGCTGAGATCCGGTAGCGCCATCGCGTTGCACCTGCGAATGACCGGACGGCTCCATTGGCGGCCCGGCTCAGCCGACGACGGGACACGGTTCTTGAAGCTCGAGCTCACCTTCGACGACGGCAGCTCACTCGTATTCGGCGACATGCGTCGCTTCGGCAGGGCCTGGCTGCTGCCCGAGGACGGCGCGGCGCGGCGCGACTACTGGGCCCGGAAGGTCGGCATCGAGCCGCTCGGAGCCGCCTTCACGGCGAAGGTGCTCGAACAGGTGCTCGACGGGCGGCGCGGGCCGATCAAGCCGACCCTTCTGAATCAGTCCATCGTCAGCGGTCTGGGAAACATGTACGTCGACGAGGCGCTCTTCCAGGCCAAGATCCACCCGCTGCGCAGAGCGGGATCTCTGGCCACGCGCGAGATCATCGCCTTGCATCGCGCGATGCGTGACCGCCTCCGGGTCGCAGTTGCACACGGCGGGGCGTCGATCGACAGCTACCGCGATGGTCTGGGTCAGCGCGGATCGATGCAGGACTATTTGAAGGTGCACTTGCACGAGGGGGAGGCATGTCCCCGCTGCGGCTGCGTGGTCGTCAAGACCAGAGTCGCCCAGCGCGGTACCTACTGGTGCCCGACGTGTCAGCCCGAGCCATGAGCGTACCCGGGGTCAGGATCGGTCACGTGACCGACCGGGATGCGGGAACCGGATGCACGGTGGTGATTCCGCCGCCCGGCACCATCGGGGCGGTCGACGTGCGCGGGGGCGGTCCGAGTACCCGCGAGCTCGAGCTACTGCACCCTTTGGCCGGCGATCGCGAGGTCACCGCGCTGCTGTTCACCGGAGGTAGCGCGTTCGGGCTCGGCGCGGCCGTCGGAGTGATCGAGTGGTGCGAGGAGCAGGGTCTCGGGCTCCAGGCGGGCGCGGCGCGGATCCCGATCGTTCCCGCTGCCGTGATCTATGACATCGGCATCACCGAGAACGCCCGCCGGCCGGGCTCGGCGGACGGGCGCGCCGCATGCGAGCGCGCGGTCGAGGGCGATGTCGCGACGGGCAGCGTCGGGGCCGGAACCGGAGCGACGGTCGGCAAGGTCCTCGGGCAGGACGGCTGGTGCAAGGGTGGCCTGGGCTACGCGACCACCACCCTGTATGACGGCACCCGGCTGGCAGCGCTGGTCGTGGTCAACGCCTTTGGCGACGTGGTCGCCGAAGACGGGTCCGTGCTTGCCGGGGCGTGGTCGAACGAGGCGGCTGACTTCGTCGGCACGTCCGCATGGGCTGCGGCGAATCCGCCGGTGCATCACCGGCTGGCCTCGCCGGAGCACACGACGCTCGCGTGTCTCATCACCGATGCCGGTCTGACGAAGGTCGAGGCGGGGCAGGTCGCGCGGGCTGCCAGCGCGGGCGTCTGTCAGGCGGTACGTCCTGCGGCGACGGGCATCGATGGCGACGTCGCCTTCTGCCTCGCGACAGGGCAGAGAACAGCCCTGGCACCGGTGGTGGGCCTGGTTGCCGCTGCCGTAACCGCTGAGGCGGTGCGCGTGGCCATCACCTCGGCGAGCGCCGTGCGCGGCGTGCCGACCGGCGCCGAGAGGCGCTCAGGCGGAGCCGAGTAGGTGATCCAGCCGGCCTTGGCGCTCGAGCGCTGAGAGCTCGTCCCAGCCGCCGATCGGCTGATCGTCGATCAGGATCTGAGGGACGGTGAAGCGGCCGGTCAACTCGGCGAGCGCGCGCCGGGCGTCAATGTCGGTGAGGCCGATGTGCGTCTCGGTGTACTGGATGTCCTTGCTGTTCAGCAGCGCCTTCGTCCGAGAGCAGAAGCCGCATGCGTCGCTGGTGTAGATGTGGACCCTCGCCATCTCCGGAACAATACCGAGGGGCGCGCGAGCCGGGTCCAGTGCGAGAATCGACCCGTGCCAACCTTCGAGACCGAGGCAATCGTGCTCCGGGCGATCCGCTTCTCGGAGGCTGACAGCATCCTGTCGCTGCTCACCTTCCAGCGTGGTCGAGTGTCCGCGATCGCAAAGGGAGCTCGGCGCCCGAAGTCGCGGCTCGGGGGACGGCTCCAGCCAGGAGTCCGGGTCCACCTGACCCTTCACGAGGGGCGCGGAGACGTGCATGGGATCCGGGGCGCGGCGTTGGTCGAGCCGAATGCCGGACTCTGGGCGGACAGCTATCGATTGCTCGCGGCTAGCGCCGTGCTGGAGACGGCGATGCGCGCCCTGCCCGAGCACGAGCCCAGCGATGGGGCCTATCACCTCACCACGCGGGCTCTCGGCCTACTCGCGCGCACGTCGCCCCGGCAGAGGCCTCCGCGACTGGACCCACTGGTGCTCGGATACCGTACGAAGCTGCTGGTGGCCATCGGATTCCTGCCCCAGCTCTCCGGCTGCGTATCCTGCGGCGGGGACGTTGCGTCCACTGCCTTCTCGGCACGTCTAGGTGGCACGCTCTGCGACGACTGCGCAGGCGTCGCGGACCAGGTGGGCCATCCTGTACTTGCGGCATTGAGGCAGTTGCTCGGCGCCCCGCTCGCCGACGCCGAGCCGATGGACCAAGGAGTCGCGGAAGGTGTCGAGCACCTCATCGGAGAGGTGCTGCTGGAGCATCTCGGCGTGGCCCTCAAGTCGGCGGCAAGCCGCTGATTGTCCAGTCTTGGGGGCGCAGTAGACTCCCCGACGCCTTCTCGCCGCCGTAAGGAGACGAGCGGCCAAGCGCCGTGGGTGCGCTCGCCGCAACCCGAACAGATGGCCGCACTCAACTTTCAGGATGTGATCGCTCGACTCGGGCACTACTGGGCCGAGCGCGGTTGTGTCGTATTGACGCCCTACCACACCGAGGTGGGCGCCGGGACGTTCAACCCGGCCACCTTGCTTCGTAGCCTCGGCCCCGAGCCGTGGCGTACGGCCTACGTGGAGCCCTCCATTCGTCCCACCGACGGGCGCTACGGCGAGAATCCCTTCCGGCTCCAGCACTACTTCCAGTACCAGGTGATCTTGAAGCCGTCGCCGCCTGACGTGCAGGACCTCTACCTGGGCTCGCTCATCGCGCTGGGCATCCTGCCCGAGCAGCACGACATCCGCTTCGTCGAGGACGACTGGGAGGGCCCCACGCTCGGTGCTTGGGGCCTCGGCTGGGAAGTCTGGATAGACGGGATGGAGATCACTCAGTTCACGTACTTCCAGCAGGCGGGGGGCATCGACCTGACGCCCATCTCGGTGGAGCTCACCTACGGGATCGAGCGCATCGCCATGTACCTGCAGGGCGTCAACTCCATCTTCGAGCTGGAGTGGGTCGACGGGGTGACCTATGGCGACATCTACCACGAGAACGAGCGCCAATGGAGCCGGTACAACTTCGAGGTGGCCGACACGGAGGCGCTCTTCAGTCGATTCGACGAGCACGAGAAGGAGTGTCAACGCTGCCTGGACGCCGATCTCGTCCTGCCCGCCTATGACCAGGTGCTGAAGTGCAGCCACACGTTCAACCTGCTGGATGCACGAGGCGTCATCAGCGTCACCGAGCGCGGCGCGTACATCTGGCGCGTCCGGGCACTGGCGGCCAAGGTCGCCGAGGCGTACCTGGCGACCCGGGGGCCCGTGGATGCCTGATCTGCTCATCGAGATCGGCACCGAGGAGTTGCCGGCGAGCGCGTGCGGGGAGATCATCGAGCAGGCTCCGACCCTCGCGCGCGAGACGCTTGCGGACCTCCGCCTCGACGCCGGCCAGTCGACGGTCTGGGTCTCGCCTCGCCGCTACGCCACCCTGATTCCGGATCTCCCCGAGGAGCGCCCGGGGCGAACCGTGGCCATGCGCGGCCCCGCGGCGCAGGCCGCCTTCGACGACGCCGGTGCGCCGACCAAGGCGGCCCGGGGATTTGCGCGCGGCCAGGGTGTCGACGTGGATGCCCTCGAGGTACGCGAGCAGGACGGGCGAGAGTTCGTCTTCGTCGACGTCGACGAGCCGGCAACCCCGACGAGTGAGTTGGTCCCCGAGCTCGCCGAGGCGCTGATCACCGGCCTGCGCTTCTCCAAGACGATGCGCTGGGGCAACGGCACGGGCCTGCGTTTCTCTCGACCGATCAGATGGATCGTCGCCAAGCTCGGCGAGCGGACCATCGCGTTCGAGCGCTTCGGCCTGGAGGCCGGTGCGACCAGCCAAGGGCACCGCTTCCTGGGCGGCCCCGTCGATATCGGGAGCCCCGGTACGTATCGCGAGCAGCTGCGAGCGGCCGGGGTGATCGCCGACCATGAGGAACGCCGGGCCACCATCATCCAGGGTCTTGACGCGGCCGCCGCAGCGGTCGGCTGCACGTGGAGCGACCCCGGCGGAAAGCTGGAGGAGGTCCTGCATCT
>JAOTZF010000229.1 GCA_029861485.1 Thermoleophilia bacterium
AGCTACATCGCGCAGGGGCTAACGATCGGCACCGAGAGATCCGGCACGAACTGCAAGAGGTGGTCGATCGAATCGTCGGCGAGATGGACGAGCGAGCCGAAAACCATTACGCGGCACTTGCGGTGCGCAAGAGCGATTTTTTTCGCGATCTGGCGGGCGCCGACTACTTGACCCTGGCGGAGCGCTACGCTGAACCCGATGGTGTCGATTTCGAGACGCTGAGCGGACTCTTCGATCAGGCCATTCTGCCGGTCGAGAACTCGACCTCGGAAACGACGGTGGACGAGCTTGTGGACAGAGCGCTCGATGCCTCCTTGGCCGCCTCACGCGCGAGGCGAAGCAACGGGACCGACGATTTGTCCGTCGCTGTCGAGAAGGCACGGGCTATCCGTCTCGAGGAGGTCTCTTCGGTGGGTACCGGCTACGGTCGCCAGCGGTTGCCTTTCCCCAAGGAGCAGATCCGAAGCGAGATTCTGTGCCACGGCCTCGGCGCAAACGTCATGTTCCCGGCGACGCGGACAGTGTTGGACATCGGCGGACAGGACACGAAGGCGATCCAGGTGGACGAGCGCGGCATCGTCACCAGCTTCCAGATGAACGATCGCTGTGCCGCCGGTTGTGGTCGTTATCTCGGATATATCGCCGATGAGATGAACCTCGGAGTCCACGAGTTGGGTCCGCTGGCGCAGCAGTCCACCTGTAGTGTGAAGATCAACAGCACTTGTACGGTCTTCGCCGGCGCCGAGTTGCGCGAGCGGCTGTCGCTGGGGCAGAAGCGCGAGGACATCCTCGCCGGTCTGCACCGGGCGATCGTGCTGCGTGCGATGTCGTTGCTGGCGCGTTCCGGCGGCATCGAGGAGCAGTTCACCTTTACCGGAGGAGTGGCGCGCAACCCGGCCGCGGTTGCGGCGCTCGAGCAGTTGGTGGACGAGAACTACGGCGAAAGGACGGTCAATATCTCACCGGATTCGATCTACACCGGGGCGCTGGGCGCGGCCTGCTTCGCTCTCGATGCTGCCAGGAAGGCCGCATGAGCGCAAACGGCCACCTGTTCACCGTCGGCGTCGACGTGGGGTCGAGCGCGGTCAAGACAGCGATCCTGAGGATGGCTGCAGATGGCGGTGAAGAGGCTCTGGCGCTGCGCACCGATCGCATCAGACGGCGGGACCTCCGCAAGGTGATCGACGAGGCCTATCCGCTGGCGCTGTCGGAGGCCGGGATCGAGCCGGATCAGGTGGCTTATGTCGCGAGCACCGGTGAAGGCGAGTTGGTCGGCTTCCGGCGCGGTCACTTCTACGGCATGACGACCCACGCGCGCGGCGCCGTATTTCTCGAGCCGCGGACGCGGGCGGTGCTGGACGTCGGCGCCCTCCACGCTCGTGCCATGCGTATCGACCCGCGTAGCAAGGTCCTCGTCTACCGGATGACCAGCCAGTGTGCTTCGGGCTCGGGTCAGTTTCTTGAGAACGTGGCGAGGTATCTGGGTGTTTCCCTCGGGGAGGTCGGTGGCCTGTCGTGCAGTGCCCAATCGCCGGAGCAGGTGTCGAGCATCTGCGCTGTTCTGGCCGAGACCGACGTCATCAACATGGTGAGTCGCGGCATCGCGACCGCCGATATTCTGAAGGGGATCCACCAATCGATGGCCGGGCGTTATCTCAAGCTCTTACGCGCCATCGGTGCGGCCGAGGAGCATGTCCTGATCACCGGCGGGCTGGCGGCCGACGCGGGCCTGGCCCGCGCCATGCGCGAGTCGGCTGAGCAAGACGGCCTGGGTATGACGATCGAAACGCACCCCGACTCGATCTACGCCGGTGCTCTCGGCGCGGCACTCTGGGGCGGTTTTCGCCACCGCGTGCTCGAGCGTCGCTCCGCAGCGGCTGGCATGGAGGCATGATGATGAATGATCCATCGGGAGAACCCGGCATCCTCGAAACCGATTCGATTCTCGTTCGGGCGCTCGAGCCCTCCGACCTCGAGGCGCTGATCGAGATCGACGCCGCCGAGTCGGGTCGGAGGCGGCCGTTGTACTTCGAGCGGATGGTCGAGCGCGCGGTCCAGAAGGCGGACTTTCAGGCCTCGTTGGCCGCGGAGCTGGACGATCGCACAGTGGGTTTTACTCTTGCCACTTTGTTCTACGGCGAGTACGGTTTGACCGAGCCGTCTGCATCGATCGACGCCATCGGTGTGTTGCCCGAGTACCGCGGTAGGCGGGTCGGCAGAGCCCTGATGCGTCAACTGCTGCTGAATCTTGCGGCTCTTCGAATTCAGCGAGTGCGGACCGAGGTCTCCTGGAACGA
>JAOTZF010000067.1 GCA_029861485.1 Thermoleophilia bacterium
GAGGGGCGCTATGGTCTCCCGCCGTGCATCGCCTGCTTGCCCTGCTTGCGCTCATGTTCGTCGCTCTGCTCATGGCTGGATGCTCCGCCGATGACAGCTCCGAGGGGGCCGCGGGTTTCGTCGTCGAGTTCCCGGGCAGCTCCGAGTTCCCCGACGTGCAGGACCGCATCCGCCAGGACCGCAGCTTCGACGACATTGCGGAGCTGCTGAACGAGCGCCTGCTGCTGCCGGAGCAGGTCACCATCGTTGTCGGGGATGACGTCGGCGCTGACGGGCCGTCCTACGACCCCGAGACGCGCGAGATCCTCATGCCGATCCCGTTCGTGGTCGAGTCGCGGGACTTGCTCGCCGAGGAATTCGATCTCGACGCGGCGACCGCGCAGGAGCTGGCCCTGGAGGGCAATCTGCACGCGTTGCTCCACGAGATCGGCCATTCCTTGGTCGACGTGCTCGACCTGCCGATCACCGGCTCCGAGGAGGACGCCGTCGATCAGCTCGCGACGGTGGTGGCCGTGAACGAGGGTGCCGGCGAGGTTGCTCTGTCCGGAGCAGATCTCTTCTTCGCTGAGTCGGTGGACCCATCACAGCTCTCGCAGGTCGACTTCTGGGACGAGCACGACCTCGATCTGAAGGGGTTCACCGCCACCGTCTGCCTGGTCGTGGGAAGCGACCCCGCGGGGTACTCGGGCATCGCCGAGGAGTACGGACTCCCGGACGAGCAGATCGAGGTCTGCGAGCAGGAGTGGGATACCGCCGCCGGCTCGTGGGAGCGGCTGCTCGACGATCATCTCCGGTAAGGGCCACGGGAGAGGCCAGGTGCCACCTCAGCCCGTCTGGGGCCCGCGCAGGCCGTGCCCCAGACGGGCTGAGGTGATTAGTCGGCGGAGCCGTTCTTGGCGGCGACCCTTTCGGTGTCCTCCTGCTCGGCGACCGGCTCAATCGTGGGCACCGGGATACCCGCGCGCTCGCGGATCTCGCTCTCGATCTGGTGGGCGATGTCCGGGTGCTCGCTCAGGAACGCACGCGCCTGGTTGCGCCCTTGTCCGAGGCGCTCCTCGCCGTATGAGAAGTAGGCACCGCTCTTGGTGAGTACCGCATGGTCGACGCCGAGGTCCAGCAAGCAGCCCTGATGGGAGATGCCCTCGCCATAGATGATGTCGAACTCGGCCTGGCGGAATGGCGGGGCGACCTTGTTCTTCACGACCTTGACCCGGGCGCGGTTGCCGAGGGCCTCACCACCGTCCTTGAGGGTTTCGATGCGCCGGATGTCGAGTCGCACGGTCGAGTAGAATTTCAATGCCCGCCCACCGGGGGTCGTCTCAGGCGAGCCGAACATCACCCCGATCTTCTCGCGCAGCTGGTTGGTGAAGATGCAGATGGTGCCGGAGCGGTTCAACGTGCCGGCGAGCTTGCGGAGCGCCTGGGACATCAATCGGGCCTGCAGGCCCACATGGCTGTCGCCCATCTCCCCCTCGAGCTCGGCCTTGGGAGTGAGCGCGGCCACCGAGTCGATCGCGACCACGTCGAGGGCGCCTGAGCGCACCAGCAGATCGGCGATCTCGAGCGCCTGCTCGCCATGGTCCGGCTGTGAGACCAGCAGCTCATCGACGTTCACGCCGATGCGCTTGGCATACGTCGGATCCATTGCGTGCTCGGCGTCGATGAACGCCGCGGTCCCGCCCGACTGCTGAGCTTGGGCGATGAGGTGGTACAGGAGCGTGGTCTTACCCGAGCTCTCGGGTCCGAACACCTCCACGATGCGCCCCTTGGGGATTCCGCCGATACCGAGGGCGATGTCCAAGGACAGCGCCCCGGTCGGGATGACGCTGATGTCCATGGCGAAGGACGGGTCGCCCATCCTCATGATGGATCCCTTGCCGAACTGGCGCTCGATCTGCGTGATCGCCGAGTCGAGCGCCTGTGTCTGAGCTTTCTCCACCTCTGCCTCCTCTCGACCGATCGGCTCGCACGCTAGTGCCCCGGGCGGCCGGAATCCCTACGATCCGTATCGAACGTACGTTCCGGAGAGTATCGCGCCCTCCGGACGACGGGAAGAGGCTTTCTGGCCGATGCGGCCGCGGGAGTGACCATGTGTGCCGAAACACGCGCAGCTCGTAGGCGTCACTCGCTGTATTCGACCGCCCCCTGCTGTGAGGCGATTCCCACCCTCAGGGCGTGCAGCGCCCCCACGGCTGCGCGCGCCCTGACCTGCTCCCGCGTGCCGCGCAAACGGAGCTCGGAAACGTCGGCGGTGCCCGGACCGATCACGCCCACGTAGACGAGCCCGACCGGCTTGTCTGCACTGCCGCCCCCAGGGCCTGCGATGCCGGTGATGCTGAGACCCCAATCGCTACCCGTGACCCGTATGGAGCCTTCCGCCATCGCCTCAGCCGCCTCGGGCGAGACCGCGCCGTGCCGGAATATGACCTCCCCGGAGACCCCGAGGGCGGCCTCCTTGACGCTGTTTCCGTAGGCGATCACGCCGCCGAGGAAGATCGAGGACGCCCCCGGCACCGAGGTGATCAGCGCCCCCAGACCGCCCGCCGTGCAGCTCTCGGCCACGCTCACGGTCTCATTGCGCGATTGCAGCAGTCGCGCCACCGTCGCAACGAGCCCGGCGCCGTCGGTGCTGTAGAGCCGCTCACCGAAGCTGTCGAAAAGCGCCTGCTGCACGGGCTCGACGGCCTCCGCATCCCGGCCGGCGACGCTGATCTCCAGCTCGCCGTCCCTGGCGCAGACACCGATCTCGAGCTCTTGGAGCACGGTATCCGGGATGTCGCCGAGAGCATCCATGAACTGACTCTCCACCACGTTGTGAAGTCGCAGTATCCGTCGCTCGGGCCGGGTCGCCCGCGCAAGGATCGGCCCGATGGGGGGCCGTCGGTGCGAGGCCTCCCACATCTCGCGCACCTCCGACGGCGGTCCCGGCAAGACGACGACCACGGTGCCATTGAGCTCGACGGCGCAGCCAGGCGCGGTCCCGGCGGGTGGGATCATGGTGGATCCCCGGGGCAGGGTCGCCTGCTTCTCCTCGAAGGCGTGCTGAGTGCGCGCCGACACGCCGTTCGGCCGTCTGCCCGCGTAGGCCGCCTCCACGAGCTCCAGCGCGTCCTCGCGCAGCTCCAGAGGCAGTCCGCACGCTTCTGCTACCGCCTGCATGGTGAGATCATCATGGGTGCCTCCGAGGCCGCCGGTCGTCACGATCAGGTCGAAACCCGCGCGCAGGTTCGCGCGTACCGCATCTCGAATCGCGTCGCCGTCGTCGGGCAAGAGCTCGGCGCGTTCGACGCGCACACCGTCTTCCTCGAGTTCCTGGGCCAGGAAGGCGCCGTTGAGATCCGAGACTGCACCCCTCAGCACCTCGGCGCCGGTCACCACCACGGCGGCGCGGGGCTGCATGTGGTCAGCCGGTGACGCGTTCGACGCCCGTTGCAGTGACGAGGAAGTCGGCCACTCCCCCGCTCAACTCATACCCGCGTCCGTTGACGGAGATGTCGAGACCGTCCGTGTTGCCCGATCGCACCCAGAGGCCGCGGCGCACCGTAAAGGCGCGCTCGACGCCGAGGCCGAGGGTGCCGCGAAAGACCTCGCGTCCGTCTGCGTCGCGGCCGCGCACCTCGACATACGAGCCGGAGTCCCCGGTGCCGGTCAAGACGACCTTGAGGCGCTGAGGGGCCTCCCCGCGCGCCGGGCCGGTAACGGCGTCTGCCTCGGCCACGGCCGGGGCCGCCGGATCGGGCGCCGCGGGGGCGACAGCCGCCGGGTCGGCCGGGCGGATCGGTGGGGAGTCAGATGTGGTGTCGCCCACTCCCATCCATACCAACAGCCCGAGACCCATGACGCCGCCGATGGCGAGCCACAGGAGTTGGACCTCGGTCCGGCGGCCGCGAGCGAGGCCGGTGCGGCGTTGTTGGCGCCTTTGCGGGGGGCGCCCCGGTCGCTCGACGTCGCCGGTTACCGGATTCACCACGCCGAAGCGCGACTGGTGCTCGTCGAGCACCAGCTGGGAGTCGAGGCCCAGGAAATCCGCATAGGTCTTGAGAAAACCGCGCACGTACGTCGGCGAGGGGAGCACGTCGAACTGCTCGTCCTCGAGCGCGCGCAGGTACTTGCCCCGGATCTTGGTGCGCTCCTCGCACTCCAGGATGTCGAGGTCGCGCGCGCGGCGCGCCTCCCTCAGGGTGTTTCCGATTTCGAACACGGGTCAGCACTCCGGCAACCGCCGGGTCATCGACCCTACCAGCGAGACGCCCTAGCCGATCAAGGGGGGAGGTCTCAGGATTCAGTCCGGCATCTCCCCGCCCTCCGTCGCCTCGTCCGCCATGCCGGTGAGGCGCGCGAGATCCGCCTCGCCGACGAGTACTCGGCGTGGCTTGCTGCCCTCGTGACCGGAGACGATCCCGCGTTCCTCGAGTTGATCCACGAGGCGACCGGCCCTCGCATACCCGACTCCCAGCCTGCGCTGAAGCAGAGACACCGACGCCGTGCCCTGACGGACCACCAGATCGATGGCGGCGTTCAAGAGTTCGTCTCCCCCAGGCGCCACCGGGTCCTCAGCGGGCTCCGGCCGCTCCAACAGCTCCTCGCGCAGGGCGGGCCTGCCCTGGCGGCGCCAGTGCTCGGTGATGGTGCGGATCTCGCGCTCGCTGACGTAGGCGCCCTGGAGGCGCTGAAGGCGCGAGGTTCCAACGGGCCGGAAGAGCATGTCGCCCTGCCCGAGCAGCGACTCTGCACCGCCCGAGTCGAGCACCACCCTGCTGTCGACCTGGCTCGACACGGCGAAGGCCACCCGGGATGGCACGTTCGCCTTGATCATGCCCGTGATGACGTCGACCGAGGGGCGCTGGGTCGCGAGCACCAGGTGAATGCCGACCGCCCGGCTCTTCTGGGCGAGCCGGATGATCGCGTCCTCCACCTCGGCCGGGGCGACCATCATGAGATCGGCGAGCTCGTCGATCACGACGAGCACCGTCGGCATCTTCTTCTCGCCCTTGCGCTCGCGCTCGGCGTTCCAGTCCCTCAGATTCCGCGCTCGGGCCATGCCCATCAGCTCGTAGCGATTCTCCATCTCGCGCACGATGTTGGCCAGCACGGCTGCGGCCTGCTTGGGGCCGGTCACGACCGGCGTCAAGAGATGAGGAATGCTCTCGTAGTGGTTGAGCTCGACTTTCTTGGGATCGACCAAGATCAGTCGGAGGTCGTCCGGGCTGGAGCGCAGGAGAATCGACGCCAGGAGGGCGTTGAGACAGACGCTCTTACCGGTCCCGGTCGATCCTGCGATGAGTAGGTGGGGCATCCGCGCGATGTCGAGGTAGACGGGCTTGCCGCCGATGTCGAGTCCGAGCCAGGCCATCAGTGGGCCCGAGTCCTCCGGGAAGTCGCGGTAGATGTCCCCCAAGGTCACCGTCTGTGCCTCGGGGTTGGGCACCTCCACCCCTACGGCCTGCTTGCCGGGGATCGGGGCGATGATGCGCAACTCGTCGCTGGCGGCGAGGGAGTAGGCGAGGTCATCGCGTAGAGAGGTAACTCGGCCGATCTTCGTGCCGGGGGCGAGCTGCAGCTCGTAGCGCGTGACGCGCGGGCCGCTGATCGCGTTGGCGACGGTGGACTCGATGCCGAAGTGGCTGAGGGTTTCCTCCAACGATCTGCTGGTCTGCTCCACCACTTCGGTCGGCAGTGTCCCCTGCCCTCTCGAGCGACTCAGAAGCCGCGACGACGGCAACCGGTAGCGGACCTCGTCATCCGCCGAGAGCGGCTCCTCGGGCGCGAACTCATCGATTGCTTCGGGGTCGTGGTCGGGGCCTTCCTCCACCGGGTGGAGGCGAAGCTCGGTCTGCACGCCATCCGTTGGGAGTGCGTCCTCGAGCGCCGGGCCCTCGTCGCGGGCCGGAGCCGAGACCGCCGGAGACTCCGGCAGATTGCCGTGCTCCGAGTAGAGGTCGTCGTAGATCTCGGCACCGTCCAGCAGACCGCCCTCGCCGCCCGCGCGCCCGCCCGGCGTGCGACGTCGCGGCCGCGGAATGAGGGTGGTCGCCTCGCTCGGATCGATGCGGTCACGAAGGATTCTCGCAAGGTTCCGGCCTTCGCGAATGGCGGTGCTCGACCCGGTCGCGACGCCGCGGCTGACGGTGCGAGAGGCCACGACGGCGCCCTCGCTGGAGCTTCGCAGGATCTGGGCAAGCGACGCGCCCGAGATCAGGATCGCGGCTGCGACACCGCAGATGAGCACGATCAGCAACGTTCCGATGTCACCCACGGTCGAGCTCGTCGCGTAGTAGATCGCTTCTCCCGCGTGGCCGCCGCGCTCTGAAACCGACGAGGCATCGAACCAGCCGATCCGCTCCGGTCCGCCCACCAGCGCACCGGACGCCAGCGCGGTCAACACCGCAGCCGCCCCGAGCGCGGCGCCGAGGCGCAGCGGTGACGCGCGCAGCGCCGGGTGCTTGAGGATCACCAGGGCGCCGATCGCGATGAGGGCCACAGGGGCCAACCAGACCGCTCGCCCGACGACGACTCGCACGAGGTCGACGAGGTCGCCGCCCGCGGGCCCTCCGGCCCCCATGAGAGCGAGGCCCAAAAGGAGGCCGAAGCCGACCATTCCCAGACCGATCATCTCGCGGCGCTGCGGATCCTTGCGCCTGGCGCGCCGACGCGAGCGGCGCGCCGCTTGCCGGCGCTTGGTCGGGCGCTTGCGCGAGGTCGGTCGACGGGTGCTTCGGCGTGGTGCCGCCTGGGTGCTCATGGATCCTCCGGGCGTGATTGCGACTGCGCGGAAAGGCGCTGATTGACCATTGGCCAACGAGACTCCGGTTCCTGCCGCGCTGGTAGGCTGACCGCCGGGTTTTGAGGGGTCGTTGGACCCCGGGGACGAGCAGGAAGGACACGCCGTGGCACACCAGGTCACTCCGATGGACATGCCGGGAAAGATCCTTGAGCTGGACGGAATCTCGGCAGAGTCCGTCCAGGCCCACTGGGGTCTCTATGAGGCCTACTGCAATAAGTACAACGAGGTGATGCAGAAGCTGGAGTCAGCCGATCGCGGCGCCGCGAACCAGATCTACTCCGACTACCGCGGCCTGCGCGAGATGCTCACCTTCGCGATCGGTGGCATCAAGAACCACGAGGTCTACTTCAACAACCTCAGCGCCGACGGCGGCGAGCCCTCGGACCAGCTGGCCGAGCAGCTCCAAAAGGACCTCGGCGGTGTCGACGGGTTCCTCACCGAGCTCAAGGCCGCCGGCATGGCCGCTCGCGGCTGGGCGTTCCTCGCCTGGGACTGGCAGTGGATGCGACTCGATCTGCACATCGGCGATGCGCAGAACACCTTCCCGGTGTGGAACGCCTCCCCGATCATCGCCCTCGACGTCTACGAGCACTCGTACATCGCCGACTTCTCGACAGCGCGGCCGAAGTACATCGACGCCTTCATCCGCAACCTCGACTGGAGCTCGGTCAACGAGGTCTGGGCCGGCATCCAGCGCGGCCACGAGCTCCTCGGGGCCGACGGCTGAGGCCCGCCTGACAGACGACGGGCGGCGGGCGCCGCCCGTGCTCGGCGAGGCCGGTCAGACCTCCACGATTACCGGCAGTACCATCGGGCGCTGCTGAGTGCGCTTCTTCAGCAACGCCGCTACCGCATCGTGAAGCTGGTGCTGGAGCACGCCCACCTCGGTGACCCTCTGCTCAGCCGATGCGGCGATGCTGTCGCGGATCTCGGCGCGGGTCTCGGCGATCAACTCGGGATCGTCGCCCGCGGCGAAGCCCCGGGTGATCACGTCCGGCTCGCCGATGAGCGTGCCCTCGCTGACGTTGACGGTCGCCACGACGAGCACCAGGCCGTCCTCGGCGAGGTGCCTTCTGTCGCGCAGTACCCCTTCCACCGCGTCGCTCACTCCCATGCCGTCGACGTACGTCAATCCCACGTCAATGTGGCCCGCGATCTCCGCGCTCTCGCCGTCGATTTCGAGCATGTCGCCGTTCTCGAGGATCGCGATGCAGTCCGCGGGAACGTCCGCGGCCAGGGCGAGATCCGCGTGCGCCCGCTGATGCCGGGCCTCGCCGTGGATGGGGGCGAAGAACTTCGGTCTCACGAGCTGGAGCATCAGCTGCAGGTCGGCAGCGGTCCCGTGCCCTGAGACGTGGACCTCGGGATTGGTCTCCTCGGTGATCACGCGGACCCCCAGGCGGACCAGCCGGTTGATCGTCTCACCGACGGCCAGCTCGTTGCCCGGCACCGTCCTGGAGGAATAGATCACCGTGTCGCCGGCCTCGAGCTCGACCTGGGGGTGCTCGCCCCGGGCCATCCGGCTGAGGGCGGCGAGGGCCTCCCCCTGGCTGCCGGTGCACACGATGACCTGCTCGTCGGGGTCGTAGCCGGCCAGGTCCTTCGGCTTGACCAAGCTTCCGGCAGGCGGATGGAGATAGCCCAGATTCATCGCGATGTTGCCGTTGCGGTTGAGCGAGCGCCCCACCAAGGAGACCACCCGCCCGTCGGCGTATGCGGCGTCGATCACCTGCTGCACGCGATGGATATGAGAGGAGAACGTCGTGACGATGACCCGGCCTGGGGCGGTCGCGAACTGG
>JAOTZF010000068.1 GCA_029861485.1 Thermoleophilia bacterium
CCCCATAAGGAGCTGCGCATGACCAAGGCAGATTTCGTCAAGCGTGTCGCGGAGCGGGCCGACCTGTCGGTGACCGACGCCACGGAGGCGGTTCAAGCGTTCCTCGACGAGGTGACCGAGGCGCTCGCCGACGGCGAGGAAGTTCAGTTCGCCGGCTTCGGCAAATTCTCGACCAGCCAGCGCGCAGCGCGCACCGGAGTCAATCCCCAGGATCCCTCGAAGAAGATCGACATTCCCGCTCGGCGGGTGCCGAAGTTCTCCGCGGGCGCGGGTCTCAAGAACGCGGTCTCGTAAAACCTCCCGTCTGGCCTATGCCGGAGCCGGGAATCGAACCCGGACGCCCGTGAGGGCAGAGGATTTTAAGTCCCCCGCGTCTGCCAATTCCGCCACTCCGGCGCGGGGGCCGAGCTTAGCGGCCGAAGGTCGCGGCCCCCGGCGTGCGATCCACTGATGCCAGGCGGGTCTCGTCGATTCGCTCGGCCCACTCCTCGGAAAGGACGGGCCACCGGTCGAGCACTTGCTCGTGGCGGAGGTGGCGCGAGTTCGCCATGGTGGCGAACACCATCCGGCGCTCCTGCTGGGGCGCCTTCTTCTTCTGGATCGCCTCCTGCAGGCCGTCGAGCGCCGCCGCGCCGCCGTCTTTGCTGACCCCCTCACTGGTCATGTGGCGAATCTTACGAGATCGTCCGAGCCGCGCGAAGATCGCCATCCATCGCCGCGAGCGCCACGCCGTCCAGCAGATCTCGCTCGCTGACGGTGAGAGTGGAACTCGCGAGGGCCTCCATGGCGCCGAGTGCGAGCGCTCCGCCGGTCACGATCACGGCGGCGCGATCGGGGTGTAGCCCCGGTACGCGCCTGCGCTCGGCCAGCGGCAGGGCCGCGAGGCCGGCGATCAGCTCCTCCACGCGCGTCGCGCTCAGCACATGGCCGTGCACGAGCTCGGAGTCGTACTTCCCGATGTCCACCGCCGCCAGGCTCGTGAACGTACCGGCGACGCCGATTGCGACATCATGGGGAGGGAAGCCGGCAAGGGCCGCTTCGAATGCCGCCCTCGCGTCGCGCCTCAGGACCTTGATCGCCTCCGGATCGGGGCGATCGGCTGCACGCGCGCCGGTCGTGGTGCGAACGACCCCCAGGTCGAGACTGATCGAGCGTGGCGTGGCCGTGGAGCCCACCGCGATCTCGGTCGAGGCTCCGCCGATATCGATCACGGCAACCGTTGCATCGTCGACGGTCGCGAGGCGGGCGCCACGGTACGCCAGCTCCGCCTCGCCGGTTCCGGTGAGCACGACCAACTCGGCGCCCAGTCGGGCGTGGACGAGTTCTTCGACGCGGCGGCGGTTCGGGGCGTCGCGCACCGCGCTGGTCGCGACGACGGCGACATCGAATTCGCCCGCACGCTCGATCGCGCCGGCGATGGCGAGCAGGCGTCGGTCGAGGCGTGTCAGCGCGTCCTCAGCAAGCGTTCCGTCGCCCCCGGCCCCCTGCTTGAGGCCGATGACCTCGGTCTGTCGGCGACCGATCGGCCCCTGCATGTCGCAGCCCGTGCAGAGCAACAGCCGCACGCTGTTGGAGCCGATGTCGACGACCGCGACCCGGCGCCGGCCAGGGTGGTCGCTCAGAGTCCCGTCAGGAATCGAACCGGATAGCGGAGCGCCGTTGCGACTTGGCCGGCGTGGCGCCCGGCGATGGTCAGCGAGTCGACCTTCCGCTTGAGGTCGTCGGATGCTTCGCTCAGTGCCTGTTGCCGCGCTTCGATTCCGGCGGCGCCCTCCTGGGCCATGCGGGCAGACACGGACACCTCGGCGGCCACCGGCCCGATGTTCGCCTTGGCGGCTTTCAGCGAGCGCCAGAGGCTAAGCGCGGCCAGCACGGCATAGAGGAAGGCCGCGGCGACGATGATCAGCCATAGCACGCTGAGCATCCAGACGATGTTGTCGGCCAGGAACTCCACGCGGGTATGTTAGTTCGCGTGCTACACGAGCCGGGCGCAGATTGCCCATGAGCAACGAAACCGTCGATCCCAGTGAGCTACCTCGGGTGGCCCCGGGTGCCGAGTTCGTGGCGGAGCGCGACGCGATCGGCCGCCCACACGCCGTGGTGGACGGCCCCCTCCTGCCCGGCACCGTGCTTTGCCTGTCTCACTGGCCTGCCACCAACTCCCCGCCCGCGGCGCTCGCCGACACCAGCGCGGAGATCGTCGACCGGTACCTGGCGCTGGGGCCAGCGGGTCCCGAGCTCCACCTCGTGACCAACAATCATTTCGACGAGGATGGCCTGTTTGGAATCTGGCTGCTGCTCGAGCAGCCACCGCCAGGCCCGCTACGGCAGCTTGCCGTCGAGGCGGCCGAGGCCGGCGACTTCTTCACCTGGTCGGATCCGAGCGCCGCCAAGTGCGCCATCGCCACCATGGCGATGGCCGACCGGTCGACCACTCCCTTTCCGCAGATCAAGCGCGCACTTGCGTCGCCCACGGCGGGCGACCCGAGCGACACGATCTACCGCGCCCTGTTGCCTCGCGTGCCGTCGCTGCTCGCCGATCCCGAGCGCTATTCGTTCCTCTGGTCGGAGCCCTGGCTCGTCGTGGAGTCCGACATCGCTCTGCTCGACTCCGGCGAGGCGACGATCACCGAGATCGCCGAGCTGGATCTCGCGGTTGTTCGCGCGCCGCGCTTACTCAACGAGATGGCGGTCTATCCGAGGACAGACTGCACCCGAGTGCTGACCGCGACCGAAGGCGGGTGTCACGTCCTTCGCTACAGGTACGAGACGTGGGTCAACTACGTATCGCGGGAGTTGCCCCCTCGTGTGGACCTGAGGCCGCTGCTTCCTGCCTTGGAAGAGCGCGAGAGCCAACCTGGGGCCTGGCGCTTCGAGGGGGTCGACCCCATCACGCCCCGCCTGTATTTCGGCAACGAGACCGGAGCCGCCGCCAGCTCGGGTATCGAGGTCGACGAGTTGGTCGAGGTGCTCCGTCCTCGCTTGGAGCGGCTGCGATGACCGAGCTGGCCTGGGTCGACGTGTTCGCGACGGGCCCGCTCTCGGGAAACCAACTGGCCGTCGTGCCCGACGCCGACGAGCTCTCGGACGAGCAGATGCAGGCGATCGCCAGAGAAACGGCGCTCTCGGAGACCACCTTCGCGACGGCCAGTCACGCGCCTGGCTGTGACCTCCGTTTTCGAATCTTCACTCCGGCCCGGGAGCTCCCGATGGCGGGTCATCCGGTGGTCGGCGGGGCGTGGGTGATGGCTCGGCGTGGAGCGATCGGCGACGCTGTGGCGATCGAGACCGGTGTCGGGCCGCTGGCGGTGACCGTGAGCGAGTTCGGCGCGGAGATGGCCCAAGCCGCACCCGAGCAGATCGGCTCGCCGGATCCGGAGCCCGTTGCCGAGTCGCTGGGCGTTCGGGTCGCCGCGGAGCGGCCCGCCGGCATCTGGAGCACCGGCCTGCCCCAGCTGATGCTCCCGGTCTCCTCCATCACCGAGCTCGAGCGCGCGGAGCCCAACGGCGCAGCCCTCGCGCGCCTGGGTGAGGCTCAAGGCTGGATCGGCGTGAGCGTCTACGCGATCACCCAGCAAGCGCCGCCCGTGCGAGCGTCGGTGCGCCATTTCGCGCCCGGTGCCGGCGTGCTGGAGGACCCCGCTACCGGCAGCGCGGCCGGAGCGCTCGGTGCCTGTCTGCAGGCCGGACTGGGCGGGGGCGACGATCTCGAGTTGACCATCAGCCAGGGCTCGAACCTCGCTCGACCTGCCGAGATTCGCGTCGTGGTGGGCCCGGGGCCGAGCGTGACCGTCGGCGGTCGGGTGCGCCCGGTGTTCTCGGCCACCCTGGATCAGGACGCGCTGCCGTGAGCGAGAAGCCTCCGGAGGACCGAGTGCGCCAGCTTCTGCTGAGCGGTGACAACACGCTGAAGAACCGCTCGGGCCCCGAGAGCGTGGCCAGGGCGCGGGCCAAGTACGAGCAGGCGCGCGAGATCGCCGCCGAGGCGAAGATCGATGGAGCTCTGCGGATCATCGATGCACGGCTGGCCGATCTGCTCGAGGGCGTCGGGGGCTAGCGTGAGGCCATGAGCTCTACCCAGCTACCGGCCGCTGACGAACAGAAGGAGGGCGCTCGCGATCCGCAGGATCGTTTACGGGACATTCGCGCGCTGGTCGCAGCCGGGGAGCGCGTGCGCGGCTCGTTCGCCACGGCGGTCTACTCGGCGGCGACCGCGGCCGACCCGGCCGCCACCGAGGACACCCTGGCGGTCTTGCCGGGAAATGGCGGCATGCACCTCTATCGCAGCCTCATCGCATGGGCCGCGCCGGTCCCGGGCGAGCGCGTCCTTGATCTGGGGTGCGGCAGCGGAGGGGCCACGCGCGTTGCGGCCGAGATCGTCGGCGTCGAGGGCGAGGTGGTCGGCGTGGATCCGAGCCCTGAGGCTCTCGATCTGGCCCGCGAACGGACTCCCGAGGACATGCCCGTGCAATACGTGCAGGCCCGCGGCGAGAACCTCGCGGCCCTGCCGGACCGCTACTTCGATGCCGCCATCGCCAGCCTCGTCATCGACCAGGTCGCGGACCTTCCACGGGTGTTGAGCGAGCTCTACCGCGTACTGCGCCCAGGGGGGCGCATCGGCGCGAGCGTCTGGGCGTTCGACAACATGCAGCCGCTCAACCAGGCCGTCTGGGGAGCGCTGCTCGCCGTGGTCGCGCAGTACGCGCCCGGAGCGCTTGCCGGCCGGGCCAGCAGGGCGAGCATCCCGCGTGAGCGCGATGACATCGCCGCCTTCCGCGACGCCGAGCTACTCACCCCTGAGGAGCGCGAGGGGCAACTGGCCCTCGTGATGGAGGACATCGACGAGGCGATGGCCTTCTTCGATCGCACCGCCATGGTGATGATGCTCCCCGACGAAGGACGCAAGGCCTTTCGCGAGGCGCTGGAGCGGCGGCTACCGCATGCGCTCTACTTCCCGGTGCGGTTCTTGCGCTCGCGCCGGCCTGGCTAGCAGCCGAGCAACCAGCGGGTGCCGTAGGCGCGCATCTCGTCGATCAGCGGCACGAGCGCGTGACCCTTCTCGGTCAGCCGGTACTCGACGCGCGGCGGCACCTCGGAGAACTTGCGACGCGTGACGACCCCTTCCTCCTCCAGCATGCACAAGCGCTGGGAAAGGGTTCGCGGGCTGATGCCCTCCAGCGACCGCTCCAGCTCCGTGAATCGCCTCGGCGTATCGGCCAGGTCGCGCAGCACGAGCAGCGTCCATTTCCCCGAGACGATCCGGGCCGTGGCCATCACCGGGCATTCGACCGCGTCGACTGCTGCTTTGTGTGCCCCGGTGCTCGCCATTGGTTCAAAAAGTGTATCAAAGGTGTACGGGCCCTGACGACCGGCCCTCGGTCGACTGAGTCCCTCGCGAACGGTCAGATCAGCTGTCAGGGTTCGCCTCGATGGACGAAGGCGCCCAAGGGCTTCGTGGGCGTGCGCCTCGGCGGCGGATCGCCCTCGTCGCGGCGGTCTGGATTGCCGTCTCAGCCGGTGCCGTAGGTGTGGCGTCGGTACTCGACGATCCCGTTGGAGCCGGCCCTCGAGATGAGGCTCGACCGATCATCGCCGGTCCAATCGTGGAACCCGGCGACGAGTTGAGCGGCCGTGACGACGGACTGCCGCCCGTCGGGCTCGTGCTCGAGCAGCCGCTGGCGACCGATCTGTTGAATCTGTCGATTGACCAGCGCGCCGAAGAGCTGCAGAGAATTGCCGCTACGAGCGCAGATTCGCGGCGGCTGCTGGAACTCGGAACTGTGCATCAGCAGCGCGGCGACACCGCGGCGGCGCGCGAGGCGTATCGGGACGCGCTCCGTCTGGACGCGGGAAACGTGGCGGCGCGGGTCGGTCTGCAAATGGCCGATGCGGCGACCGGGACGGCCGGACAAGAGGCCGCCGCAGACGCCCTCGGCGAGCTCGCGAAAGAGCTTCCAGACAGCCAGATCGTGCATTTCAACCGGGGTTGGCTCGATATCTATCGCCGCGAGTTCGACGGAGCGCTCGCGAGCCTGCGGCGCGTGCAGGAGCTCGACTCCACCACGCCGCTCGGGCGGACGGCGGCGGAGTTGGTCGTCCGCATCGAAGAGGGGCAGGCGGCCGCCGCCGGCTAAGCCAAGGTCCGGCGATTTGAAACCCCTCGTTCGTCCCCCCCCGGTTGGGGATGGCGACCGGGAGCGTTCATTGAGTTCCTGCCGGTGCTTAACGCCTCTCTAAATGCAGGGTGAGACCATCCAGTGAGTCGAGTTCCAAGCAGCTTTCCGGCGCCGCACGATCCAGCTTTCGACCCAGTCGTTAAAGCTAATCGCCAGAACCGCCAAAGCGCGCTCAGGAACTCAAGTAAGGGCCGTCACGTGCCGATTAATGGATGCCACATCCTTGACTTCATTTCGTGAAGCATTAGAGTCACTCCGAACAGATGTTCGAGGCTGGGCGCCAAGCAGTGAGTGAAAACCAGTGCCCAAATGTGGATCTGCGGCGTACCGCGGATCGAAGGTGAGGACGACAGTGACGCTGAAGGAAATCCTGAAACTCGAGGAAGTGAACGCTCTGATCACCCGCGGTCAGGAGTACGGCTTCCTGAGCATCGAAGACATCGCGCGCTCGATCGAGGGCGTCGAGATCGACGGTGGCGGCGCCGAGGCGCTGTACCGTCATCTCGATGAGCAGGGCGTCGAGTTGGTCGACGAGTCCGAGGCACGTGAGCGTGAGGCCAAGCTCAGCGAGGAAGCCGAGCGCACCCGCCGCAAGCTGAATCTTCGCGCCGAGAGCACGACCGACTCGCTACAGCTGTTTCTCAAGGAGGTCGGCAAGGTCCCGCTGCTGACCGCCAAGCAAGAGGTCGAGTTGGCCCAGCGCATCGAGATGGGCGACCTCGAAGCCAAGAAGATCATGGTCGAGTCCAACTTGCGCTTGGTCGTCTCGATCGCCAAGAACTACCGCAACCAGGGTCTCGCTTTCCTCGACCTCATCCAAGAGGGCACCCTCGGGCTGGTTCGCGCGGCCGAGAAGTTCGACTACCGCAGGGGCTACAAGTTCTCGACCTATGCCACCTGGTGGATTCGCCAGGCCGTCGCCCGAGCCATCGCCGACAAGGGCCGCACCATCCGGATGCCGGTCCACGTCGTCGAGAAGCTCAACAAGATCAACCGCGCCGAGCGGCGCTTGCTCGCCGAGTTCGGCCGGGAGCCGAGCATCCAGGAGATCGCCGAGTCGGTGAAACTCGAGCTCGCCGAGGTCGAGTCCATCAAGCGCAGCGCGCAGACCCCGGTCTCGCTCGAGAAGCCGGTCGGCGACGACGAGGAGTCGGAGTTCGGCCAGTTCATCTCCGATGACAAGGCCATCTCACCCGAGAGCGCTGCCGAGGGCGTGCTTCGCAACGAGGCGCTTCGCGAGATCCTCGACACCCTCAGCTACCGCGAGCGGCGCGTACTGGAGCTCCGCTACGGGCTTGGCGGCGAGCACCCGCGTACGCTCGACGAGGTGGGGCGGACGTTCAACGTGACGCGCGAGCGCATTCGCCAGATCGAGAACCAGTCACTCCAGAAGCTCGCCACCCTCGCTGAGGCCCAGCGCCTGCGCGAGGTGGCGTAGCGGGGCGCACCCCCTCACACGCGCCTCCCGAAGGGGCCCCGCAAGGGGCCCTTTCGTCGTTTGGGGCTCTCGATCGCGGCTTAGCCGCGAGCCGGATCCGCGCCCTGCCCGGACGCGCTTCGACGGCGATCGGGGCAGCCTGCCCTCAAGGAGGCACGATGCGCGCGATGGTCGTTTTCGCCAGCAAGCACGGCTCGACAGCGGAGGTGGCCACGGCACTGGGTGAGGCCCTGCGCGAGGAGGGCGTCGAGGTGGAGGTGGCCGATGCGGCGCTTGCCAAGCTCCCTGAGGACGTCGACGCCGTGCTGCTGGGGAGTGCCATCTACATGGGGTCGTGGCTCAACTCGGCCGTGGACTTCGCCATCGGCAACAGCGAGGCGCTGCGGAGGTTGCCGGTATGGCTATTCAGCGTCGGACCACTCGGGGAAGCCCCGGACGACGAGGAGGAGCAGCCCCGCCAGCTGGCCACGCTCCGCGACACACTGGAGCCCAACGATCATGTGCTCTTCGACGGCCGGCTCGATCCGTCGCTGCTGGGCTTCGCCGAGCGCATCATGATCAAGGCGGTACGGGCGCCGAAGGGTGACTTCCGCCGCTGGGACCTGATCCGCGCGTGGGGTCGGAAGGTGGCTTACGAGCTCCGGGCCAGCCTTCCGCGCTGAGCCTGAGGCCGAGCAGCAGCAGCCCTCCGACCAGCCACGGCATGGGCAGCAGGACGGTGACGGCAAGCACGTTGGTGCCCGCCGTCGTTGCGATGACCGTCGCGAAGAACGCGGCGGCGCCGATCAGCGCGGGCCCGCCCCAGCGCGGCCGCCGCCAGGCGATGATGGTCCCGGTCGCGAGCACGATCGCGGCACTCAGGACCGCCAGGCTCTCGCCCGTGAATTCATCCGGCCCGAAGGCGCTGCCGATCACCATCAGCCAGAAGAATGCCGTTGCAAGGGTGG
>JAOTZF010000230.1 GCA_029861485.1 Thermoleophilia bacterium
GCGCACCAGATGACCATGAGCGCTTGACCGACATCGCCGGCGGCGAAGCTCGCCTCAACGAGGCCGACCCACGGCTCGGTTCCCGGGGGAACGTACACAGTCTCTACGGGCGGCTCGGTCGCCGGAGGTGCCTCTGTGGTAGGCGGGGCGGTCGTCGCCGGAGGCTCGGTAGCCGAAGGCGCCTCGGTTGTCGTCGGCGCCTCCGTCGTAGGCGGCGCCTCTGTGGTCGTAGTGGGGGCCTGGGTGGTCGTAGGAGCTTCCGCCACGGCAACAGCGTCGCGGAGGGCCTCTTTCTGAGCCAAGGCAGGGCGGGACGCATTGAGTGTCGAGGTCGCGGCATTCGGGACGAGAGACATGGCCGCGACTCGGCCGGCGGCGTTGCCCAGCGCGGATGCCGTCGCGGTCGTCACCGGACCTGCGGGGTCCGTCACCGCCTCAGGCGTCGCCGCCAGGTCAGCCGGGCTCGTCGCCGAGAACGCGGCGAAACCCGCTATTGCAAAGGAAGCCATGGCAAGCCACGCGAGCAGCGCGCCCAACCGGTTAAAACGCATGGACTAAGAAATCTCCGCCTCGATGAACGTCCCCGATCGCTGCCAGCGTGGAGCATCGGAGACGGGGGAACCCTAGAAGAATTGCTCCACCCGATGCAAGCCGGGCCTGGAAAAATCTGGAACGGCTAGATGGCAGTTGAGGAGGTGACCACGCGCGGGTCGGCCGCCCCAATACGGAGCCCGTCCCCAGCGACGCGGATTACGGCTGCCGGCCCCCATCCCGGCAACCACGGCATCTCCTTGGTTACGTCGTGCCCGCGCCGCTCCAGTCCGCCAACCACTTCTGAGCTCATCCGGCTCTCGACCCGCACCCGGGAGGGTGCGCCTGCCGAGAATTGCGACATCGCCCAGCGCGGTAGCTCCTGAGCGACCGCAGGTTCGGCACCTGCGCCCAGGATGTGAGCTGCCAGTTGGAGAAGCAGTTGCGGTTGCTGATGGCCGCCCCTGGTGCCCATGAGCAGCGCGAGATCATCGTTGTTCGTCCAGAGCGTTGGCGACAATGTGTGAAGAGGCCGATGATGGGGGCGGAGCTCGTTGGGGTGACCGGGAATGAGCGAGAACCCCGCACCGCGGTTGTGGAGGAGGAATCCATGGCCATCGACGCCGATGCCACTTCCGATTCCGTGAAAATTCGATTGGATGAGCGAGATACCGAGGCCCTGATCGTCGACAACGCACAGGAACGTGGTTCCACCGATCTGAGCTTGGGCAGCGGGCCAATCCGAGGTGGCGGTCCGCGAGATCGATGACGCCCGGGCGGCGAGCCGGTCAGGATTCAAAAACCATGCTGGTGGCGGGATCGCCGCGCCAGGGTCTGCCACCACATCATCGCGCTCCCAGGCGACTGCCCGAAACGCCTCGATCGCGAGGTGAACGAATTCGGGATCCATGGGATCCCACGGAGGGTCGCATTGCTCGAGGATGCTGGCGGCAGCCAGGGTTAGATAACCCTGGCTGTTGGGTGGAATCGTCCAACCCGTCAACCCGAACACCGTTGCCGAAAGCGGTGTGACCCAGTCCGATTGCGCTCGGGCGAGGTCAGTAGCAGCAATTGCTGAGTCGGTTGCCGCGGTCATCGATTGACCAACTGTCCCGTCGTAGAAGCCAGAGCGCCCTTCCTCGGCGATTCGCTGGAGCGTGGCGGCGAGACGTGGGCGAGTCAGCCGCTGTCGGGTGCTCGGAGGTGTCCCGCCCGGGTACAGATACTCGGCGGCGTCTTCGGTTCGCAGTTGTTCGTGCCGCCGTTGCAGGGCCTCGGCCAACTCGAGAGATGCGGCGAACCCACCGGCGGCGATCTCGACGGCGGGTGCCAGCAGGTCCCCCCAGGGGAGGGCGCCGAATGCCGACGAGAGTGCTGCCCACCCGTCAACGCATCCGGGAATAGTCACAGTCAACGGATGATCCAGGGGCAACGTTTCGAAGCCGGCGATTCTGGAGCGGTGCCATCCGGAGCCGGCGCGGCCTGAGGCGTTGAGGGCGCTCGGCGCGGACTGTCCCGGCTCGTGGATCAACGCGAATAGGTCGCCGCCGATCCCGCACGTCTCGGGGGCGATGACGCCCAAGACGGCATTGGCGGCGATCGCAGCATCGACGGCATTGCCGCCTGTGCGAAGAACATCGATCGCGGTAGACGATGCGAGGTGGTGGGCGGTGACAGCGATGCCACCAAAGGTGGCCCGCTCAATCATCGTGGCGCTCGGGGGGCACCGCGCCT
>JAOTZF010000069.1 GCA_029861485.1 Thermoleophilia bacterium
AGATACGCGCCGGATGCCACACGGTCTTGATCTCGCAGAACGCGTTCGCGGTGCGCACGTCCTGCGCGCCATGCGTGCGTACCACCCGCTTCAGGTTCTCGGCTGCCCGCCGCTCGAGATCCTCGCCCATCTCCGGCGGTGCGCCGGACACGTCGATCAGATCGACATCGGCATGGTCGGCGAGCCACGGCAGTAGCTGGCCGTGATCACCGGTGAGGAGGTTCACGACTCCCGCGGGTACGTCCGAGGTGGCGACGATCTCGCCCAGAGTGCTCATGACGAGCGCTGCCTGCCCGCCGGCGATTCCCACGGCGCTGTTGCCCGCCATGATCGCCGGTGCGATCAGCCCGACGAGACCGGTGGCTCCACCCTCGTCCGGGCAGGAGAGGCCGCAGACCCCGAGTGGAATCGCGTTCGAAAGATTCAGGAACGGGCCGGCGACCGGGTTCACCGCGCCCACGATCTGGTCCAGCTTGTCGGCGAAGCCGGCCCAGTAGACGGCGGCATCGACGGCATCATCGAGGTCTGCTTCGGCCGCCGCCCTCGGCACGCCGACGTCCTCGAGCTCGGCGATCAGCTGGGCGCGCCTGCCCTCCATCACCTCCCCGAGGCGGTAGAGGATCTGGCCGCGGTTGTACGGCGCGCGGTCCGACCATGCGCTCTGCGCCCCGCGGGCGGCGCGGACCGCCTCCCGGAGGTCCTTGCGGGACGCCTTGGCCACATGCGCCAGCAGCTTCCCGTCGGGGCCTTTGACGGCAAGCGTGCGACCGGACTCTGAGCGGGGGAAGCCACCGCCGATGAAGAGCTTGTAGGTCTTGCGAACCTCAACGCGCTCGCTCATTTCGCCGCCGGTTCAAGCTGCAGGTACTCCTCCAAGCCCTGACGGCCGCCCTCTCGGCCGAAGCCGGATTCCCGTACGCCTCCAAAGGGGCTGGCCGCGTCGAACTGGTTGAAGGTATTGGCCCACACGACGCCCGCTTTCAGCCGTTGCGTCATCCACAGGATGCGTGAGCCCTTTTCGGTCCAGACGCCTGCGGAGAGCCCGTACCGGGTCGCGTTCGCCTTCGCGACCGCCTCTGCCTCGGTGCGGAAGGTCTGCACGGTCAGAACCGGGCCGAACACCTCCTCGCGCGCGATGCGCTCGGACCCTCCCAGCCCGGTCACGAGGGTCGGCCGGAACCAAAAGCCGCGTTCGGGCAGGGGCGCCCCGGATTGGTGAATCGCACAACCCTCGCTCTCAGCACCCTCGACGAACTCCGTAATGCGCTGAAGCTGGGCATGCGAGTTGATTGCCCCGACATCGGTGTTCTTGTCCAGCGGATCACCCACCCTGAGCAGTTCCATCCGCTGCTTCAACCGCCCCAGAAGATGATCGGCGATGCCCTCCTGGACCAGCAGCCGAGATCCCGCGCAGCACACGTGGCCCTGGTTGAAGAAGATCGCGTCGACGATCCCCTCGATCGCCTGATCGAGAGCGGCGTCGTCGAAGACGACGTGCGCGCCCTTTCCGCCGAGCTCCAGCGTGAGACGCCGCCCGGTCCCGGCGACCTGGCGGGCGATCTTCTTACCTACGGCCGTGGAGCCGGTGAAGGCAACCTTGTCGACGCCGGGGTGGGCCGCGAGGGCTGCGCCCGTCTCCCCCGCACCGGTCACGATGTTGAGTACCCCCGGTGGTAAGTCCGCCTCTTGGACGATCTCGCCCAACAGCAGAGCGGTGAGCGAGGTCGTCTCGGCGGGCTTCAGCACGACCGTATTGCCGCACGCCAGTGCGGGCGCCATCTTCCACGCCGCCATGAGCACCGGGAAGTTCCAAGGGATGATCTGACCCATCACGCCAAGCGGCGCGGTACGCATCCCCGGCACCGCGTACTCGAGCTTGTCGGCCCAGCCTGCGTGGTAGAAGAAGTGCGCAGCCGAGAGCGGGATGTCGATGTCCCGCGACTCCCGAATGGGCTTCCCGCCGTCGATCGATTCCAGCACCGCCAGCTCCCGGGCGCGATCCTGAATCAGGCGTGCCAGACGGAAGATGTACTTGGCCCGGACCCGCGGGGCGAGGTCGCGCCATCCGGCTTCGAACGCGCCTCGGGCGGCTGCGACGGCCTCATCGACGTCCGCCTGGGTCCCTTCGGAGATCTCGGCGAGATGATCACCTGACGACGGCTCGATCGTCGCGAACGCGCCCCCTTGCAGGGGTTCCCTCTCCTCGCCGCCGATCAGGAGCCCGTAACGCGGCTTGATGCTGACGATGTCACGGGCCTCAACGGAGGGCACGTACTCCGAGAAGGTCTCGGCGAGGTTCTCGCCGGTGCCGGTCTGTGAACGGGCTGTCGTCATCTCACATCCCTTCCCCTCATCAGTCGACCGGAAGATCGCCGGGCCGGCCATACCGGCCCGTGGTCTGGAAACGGAGCTGCAGGACGATGTCGTTCAACAAGCTGGATGCCCCGAGGCGGAATCGCTCGGGAGTCAGCCACCGAGTGCCGAGCGTCTCAGCGATGATCGCGAGGTACCCAAGAGCCTGCTTGGAGCGTCGGATGCCACCCGCCAGCTTCAGCCCGACCGCCTCACCGGTCTGCTGCTCGAAGTCACGAATCGCCTCGGCCATGCAGAGGGCTACCGGCGGCGTCGCGGCCGATGGAAGCTTGCCGGTCGAGGTCTTGATCATGTCGCTGCCTGCCGCCATCGCGATGAACGAGGCCCGGCGGATCATCTCGTAGGAGCCGAGCTCGCCCGTTTCGAGGATCGTCTTGAGGTGCGCGTGGCCGCAGGCCTCCTTCGATGCGGCGACCTCGTCCCTCACAACCTCGAGGCGGCCGGCAAGAAGCGCGTTCCGGTTCAGAACGATGTCGATCTCGTCTGCGCCGTCCGCGACCGCCGCGCGGATCTCATGGAGGCGCTCATCGATACTGGCCTGCCCCGCGGGAAAGGATCCGGCCACCGATGCCACCCGCACGCTCGTGCCCTGCAGCGCCTCGCGGGCAACGGCCACCAGCGCCGGGTAGACGCATACGGCCGCGACGGGAGGGACCGTCAGGTCGTCGGGGTCGGGCCGGGTCGCGCGGGCACAGAGAGCGCGCACCTTCCCGGGCGTGTCACCGCCCTCGAGAGTCGTCAGATCGATGCACGTCGTTGCCAGGAGCAGGCCCGCCCGCTTGCTCTCGCGCTTGACCGACCGGCTCGCGAGCCGCTTGGCTCGCGTCTCGAGCGCGAAGGCGTCGACCGGTCCGACGTGGACCGGCTGACCGTCGGGCCGTTCGATGGTGAGCGCACCGGGTGCGCCGGCGAGAGTCGCCATGGGGCGATCCTAGGACACGATGAGCTTCGAGAGCGCTTCGCGGACCCGCGAAAGCCGCTCCCGCGCACGCTGACGCGCTGCCACGACCCCGCCCTCCACCGGCTCGATGGCCTCGCAGTAGCACTTGAGCTTCGGCTCGGTGCCGCTCGAGCGAACAGCTACGCGAAGGGAGTCCCCCAGATCGAGCCGCAGCACATCCGCCGCCGGGAGGTCGGCCCGACGCAACTCGTGCCCCGCGAGCTCGGACGGCGGGTCGTCCACCAGCCGCGAGACGATCGTGTCGCACCTCTCCGCTCCGCCGGGCGCGTCGTCTGGTACCGAGAAGTTCTCCGTCACGTGCGCGCCATGCCGTAGATGGAGCGCATCTAGAGCGTCGAGAAGGGACCGACCCTCTTGGTGCAGCGCGGCGGCCATTGTGGCCGCAACGAGAGCTGCGGAGATCCCGTCCTTGTCGCGAACCTCCGGACCTACCGCGTAGCCGAGTGCCTCCTCGTAGGCCAGGACCTGGGTTAAGGAGGGGTTCTCCATCGCGGGTCGGCACAGCCATTTGAAGCCCGTCAGCGTCTCGACGTGACGCGCCCCGTGGTGCTCTGCAACCTTCGGCAACAAGGTCGATGAGACGACGCTCGACACCACGAGGCGATCCGGCCCCTGGGTCACCTCTGCGAGCAGCCAGTCGCCGAGCAATGCCCCGACGTCATCGCCTGTCAGCCGGTGCGGCGGTCTTTCGTCGCGAGCGACCAGCACCGCCAACCGGTCGGCGTCGGGATCGAGAGCGAGGCCGATTTTGGACCCGGTCTCGATCATCGTCTGAGCGAGGAGATCGGTCGCACCAGGCTCCTCCGGGTTCGGGAAGGAGACGGTCGGGAACTCCGGATGCGGCACCCGCTGGGCCTCAACGGGAGAGACCCGATCAAAGCCCGCCTCGCCGAGGATCCGCTCCAAGAGCTCCCCACCCACCCCGTGCATCGCCGTCGTGGAGATGCCGATCGAGCCGGAGACCCGCGGCGCCCGGCCGAGAGTCGCGGAGACGTAGGCGTCGATTGCCTCAGGGGGAAGCGGTCCGACCTCGGCTGCTCGGGCGGGACGGGGCAGCAGTTCGCCGTCGCTCGCTACCGCTGTGATCGCGTCGGCCACCTCGCCGTCCACCGGGGGAATGATCTGGGCGCCGTCACCCAGGTAGAGCTTCAGGCCGTTGTCCGCCGGCGGATTGTGACTGGCCGTGATGACGATCCCGGCGACGCAGCCCTGATTTCGGATCGCGTACACCGCCGCCGGCGTCGGGATGGGGCGAGCAGCGCGGACCACCCTGATGCCGTGGCCGCTCAGCGCTCTGGCGACGTCCGTCGCGAACTGCGCTGATCGATGTCGGGCGTCGTGGGCCACGACGACCCCGCAGTCGCGGGCGCCGAGTACGTGACTCAGCAGGTACCGGGCGATTCCCGCGGCAGACTCGAGCACGACGAGGCGATTCATCCGAGCGGGGCCGGCCGCCATCTCACCGCGAAGCCCCGCGGTGCCGAACCGCAGCCGGCCGGAAAAGCGCCCTCTCAGCTCGGCCCCGGCGCCCTGCGCAACAAGCGCGTCGAGCTCTGCGCGCGTCTCGTGGTCGGGATCTCGCGCAATCCAGCGCTCCACCTCGGCGGCAAGCGCTGCGTCCAGGGCCGGCATCAGCTCGAGGTGATGACCGCCCGCAGGAGGCCCGCCAGGCTGGCGGTCGCCGCGCGCCCCTTGGCCAGCACGTCCTCGTGGTCGAGCTCGACATCGGATAGCCCGGCGCCCATGTTGGTCACGAAGGAGGCGCCGAAGACCTCGGCTCCCAGGTGCCGCGCGGCGATCGCCTCCAGCACGGTGGACATGCCGACCAGGTCCGCGCCCAAGCCCTGCAGCATCCTGATCTCCGCCGGGGTCTCGTAGCTACCGCCGAGCAGGCCCGCGTAGACCCCCTCGCAGATGCCCGGTACGGCATCCCTGGCCGCGGCGCGAAGTCGGGGGCTGTAGAGCTCGGCGAGATCGACGAAGCGATCGGGCAGGTCCGCGGGCGGCGCAACACCGGTCATGGGGTTGGTTCCCGTGAGGTTCAGGTGATCCGAGATCACCACAGGCGTGCCGGGCGGCGTCGCGTCGTTTAGCGAGCCTGCGGCATTGGTCAGGATCACTCGCTCGCATCCCGCGAGCACCGCCGACCGGACGCCGTGGACGACGGTTTCCACGAGATGCCCCTCGTAGAAGTGAGCGCGTCCGGCGAGAACCAAAGCCCTGGCGCCGTCAACGCTGATGGACTGGGCGATCCCCGAGTGCCCGAGGACCGCCGGCTCTGGAAATCCCGGGAGCTCCGGCATCGTCACGCTGGCCTCCGCCGGGCCGAGTTCGCGGGCGGCCCCTGCCCAGCCAGAGCCGAGAACGAGCACCGATTCGTGCTCGCCCAGCCGGTCGCGGAGGGCGTTTGCGGCGACGGCTGCCATCTCGTACGGCGTCCCCATCCCGCGTCGAGTATCGCAGGCGCGCGGACTGCAGCCGAGCTGATCAGCGGAGCGATCCTGCCGTGTCGCGACGAAACGATCCGGGAGTAGCCGCCCCGGAGGCCGTGGCCCTGCCCGATTCGATGGGTAGGGCACGGCCCCGTCGAGCTGAGTACCATCACACGCCGTGAGTTACGCACGGCAGGCCGTTCATCCGCATCAGCCCCGCTTCGCCCAAGGCGTCACCGGGCTGATTGCGCTGATCGCGCTCGTGTCGCAGCTCTGGCCGATCATCCTCGTCGCACTGGGCCTGGTGCTCGTGGCGCTGGTTGCGCCGCGCCTGTCGCCTGTCAGCTGGCTCTTTCGCCGCCTGGCGCAGCCACCCGGGCAGCTGGAGCCGGTAGCGCCGGTGCGCTTCTCTCAGTGGCTTGCGGTGGCCTTTCTCGCGATCGCGACGATCCTGTTCCTCGTCGACTTCGCGCTGGCCGGGTGGATCGTCACGGGGCTCGTCGCGGCGGTCGCGCTGCTCTCGGCGATCTCCGGCTATTGCGTCGGCTGCGAGGTGCATCGACTGCTACTCGCGCGCCGCTCGTGGGCGGAAGATCTCCGCGAACCCCTCGGCCTGACCGGCTCGGGCCCATGGCTCGCCGTGCTCACCGCGCCGGGATGCGCCCGGTGCGCCCCAACCGTTGAGCGGGTGAAGGCAGCTGCCAAGGGTCGGGAGATCTCCGTGGTGAACCTGGCGGAGCGCCCCTCGGCCTCCCGTGCACCCGTCAAGAGCATCCCGGCCGTGCTCGCCATCGGCGGCGATGGATCGCTACGGGCCGCGCGCGCAGGCGTGATCAACGACTCGGAGATCGCGGAGATCGTCCGCTAGCCGGCTCGTCGGGCTGCCGCCCGATGGAGCCCTGGCCCGCTAGATATGAAACATGGGAGCGCTACGCACTTCCGCTTCGCGGTGTGCGAGCTCCGCAACGGTCGAGCCCCCGAGCATTCCCGCCAGCCCGTGGATGGCCTCGCGCCAAACGGCGTCTTGGACCGCGGGCATCGAGTCGGGTGAGGTCAGCTCCCCGTCGACCGCTTCGACGACGTCGAGTACGGTCACCTCGGACGGCGGGCGTCGGAACGAGTAGCCACCCCGCATTCCCCGCTGGCTCTGGAGGATGCCGGCCCTGCGGAGGCTTCCGAACAACTGCTCTACGACATGCAGGGGAACGCCCCTGGCCTCTGCGACCTCCACGATCGGCACGGGCTGTCCGGAATTGTGATTGGCCAGCTCGACGAGCGCGACCAGGGCGGTGCGGCTCTTCTCGGATACGACGATCATAGGAACTCCAATAAACCCTGGGTCTTTGCCGAGTTTACTGGAGCCAGCCCAGCCGCTTACTCCTCGGCGAGGAGGAGGTTCTCGTAGCCCTCGCGCGTGATGGTCGGTTTGTGCCGCCGACCGGCCTTCGCGCGCAACTCGTACACCTTCTCCATGGCATCGATCCACGCATCGATGTCCGGGACCATCAGTTCGTAGATGCACGGCTCGGTATGCACCAGGACCCGGGCGCGCCTGCCGGCCCAGCCGGTGTCGACGTGCTTGGGGAAGCGCTCGATCTCGGAGACCTCATCGAGCACGATCTCACGCCGCTTCGCGAGCATCGCACGGTCGAGCACGGTTGGGCTGAACACCAGGCGGTCGTCGGTCAGCGCCAGGGTTCCGTGCCGGCTCAGCCAGCCGTTTTGCAGGTCGGCGTCCCCCGACTTGCGCACGCGCTCGTCATCACCAACCGGCGCCGCGGCGCCCACCTTCGGAAGCTTGCTTCGCGACTTGCCCATGTGGCCAACCCTCGTGGTCGTGATCGGCGCGAGTCTACGCTGGCGCGGGGTGGTTGACACCCACGAACGAGAAAGGGCCCGGTGGGCGGGCCCTTTCTGATTCGCCAGGTGTACCCCGTCAGACCAGGAACGGAACGATCAGGAGTGCCACGATGTTGGCGATCTTGATCATCGGGTTGATCGCGGGGCCGGCGGTGTCCTTGTACGGGTCACCGACGGTGTCGCCGGTGACCGCGGCCTTGTGGGCCACGGTGCCCTTACCGCCGTGCGCGCCGTCCTCGATCAGTTTCTTGGCGTTGTCCCACGCACCACCACCGGAGGTCATGGAGATCGCCACGAAGATACCCGTCACGATCACCCCCAGCAGCAGGCCGCCGAGCATCAGGCGACCGTTGTCGACCCCGAAGATGAACGCGGTCACGATCGGGAAGACGATCGGGATCATCGCCGGGATGAGCATCTCCCGCTGGGCGGTCGCGGTCACGATAGTCACGCAGCGGCTGTAGTCGGGCTTCTCGGTGCCGTCCATGATCCCGGGCTTCTCCCGGAACTGCCGTCGCACCTCCTCGACCACCTGGCCGCCGGCTCGCCCGACCGCCTCCATGGAGAAGGCGCCGAACAGGTACGGCATTAACCCACCTATGAACAGACCGACCACGACATACGGATTGATCAGCGTGAACTCGAGGCCCTCGGCGACGGCTTCCTTGCCCTCGACGGTGAGGGCCTCTTTCAACTCCTCGACGTACGAGACGAAGAGCACGACCGCGGCGAGACCGGCCGAGCCGATCGCGTACCCCTTGGTGACCGCCTTCGTGGTGTTGCCGACCGCGTCCAGCGGGTCGGTCACCGCGCGCACGCTCTCATCGA
>JAOTZF010000231.1 GCA_029861485.1 Thermoleophilia bacterium
TGCCCGCGATCCGCAGCCATGCAGCCCGAGAGGCGGGCCGTCAGTGCGCAGATTGACAACCCCCATTACTCTGCTCGGCACCGCTCTGGCGCTTGTCGTGACGCTTGGTGGAGTTGCCTGCGGCGCAGGCGACGATGCCTCAGACGCCACGACCGCGCCTGAGACAAGCACCGCCACCGAGACGACCGAGGATGCCGAGCCGCTTGCCGGCGGTCTCCCCGAGGAGATCGCCGGCTTCTCCGAGTGGACGAAGCTGAACCGCGAGCCCATTCCTCCCAAGGCGGCCGATCCCCATCTCGGAGAGAAGGACGTCTTCACGACCGCGACTCCGGCCGAGGCGGAAGCGGTGGACGGCGGGGCCGACCGCTACCCCGACGGAACGATCATCGTTAAGTCGGCTGTGCGACCAGACGGCGATTTCGTCGGCCTCGTCGCCGTGATGAGGAAGGTGCGGGGCCTCGACCCCCGGCACAACGACTGGGAGTTCGTCGAGTACACACGGGAATCGAGGGAGAGCCCTTTCGAGGTGATCGCTCGCGACGCAGTGTGCTGGACCTGCCACGAGGTGGCCAAGCCCACCGACTACGTGTACACCCGGCGCGGCTAAACGCCGAGGGTCGCCGCACGGCGGCCAAGCCGGCCGAGCGCCAGGATGATTGCCGCGGCGGCGACCGCCAGTGACACCGCGCCGATCCAGGCACCGTCCGGCGCGCCGATCGCGGCACTGTCGGCACCGTGCGGCCAGGGCCAGAGGACGCGCAGCGAGCCGAGCATCAGGCCAACGAGCGCTGCCATCACCAGGTCGTGATAGCGACGCAGCAGGAAATCGAGCAGGGTCGAGAAGAGCGCCAGCCCGACTACCGCACCGGCGGCAAAGACGGCTATTACCGCGAGCTCGCGATCGTTCAAGGCCTCGATGACTCGGTCGTACATGCCGAGCATCAGAAGGATCAGTGAGCCGGAGATCCCGGGGAGGATCATCGCGCAGATGGCGATCGCGCCTGAGCCGAAGACCAGGGCGAGCGACGGGTCGACGAGCGCCTCTCCGCGCAGGCCGAGTAACACGTACGTCACCACACCCGAGACCGCGGCGATCAGGACGTGGATGCGCCCAGGTCGGCGGACGTAGCTCCAGGCGATCGGGATCGACCCCAGGACGAGACCGAAGAAGAAGGCCGAGGTGCCGATCGGGTAGTCCTCGAGGACGAGCTCGATCAGGCGCGCCAGGGTGAGGACCGCCGTGATGAGGCCGATGGCCAATGGACCGATGAACCACCAGTCGATCCGCCGGAGCGCGGCGAGAGCAGCCGCGATATCAAGCCTCAGCAGGTGGCCGAGGGCCGCCGCTCCGGTACGAACCGTCTTGACCAGCTGCTCGTAGATTCCGACGATAAGGGCGATGGTCCCGCCCGAGACGCCCGGCACGACGTCCGCGGAGCCCATCAGCGCGCCTCTCGCGAAGTGCATGGCAGACCGGCGCGGTTTCGGAGGGACGAGGCTCATATGCAGCGGCAGGCTACCTGGCCCTGCTCCGGCGGAAGACTAGTTAGAGCTCACCACGCTGAGCCCGTCGGAGACGCTCCAGCGCCCGCTGCGCGATCTCAGCGGTGCCGGCCGACGGGAGCTTGTCTGTGCGCGTCGTCGTGATCGAGAAGATCTCCCGCCCCTGACGCACGACGATGGTCAGAGCGCGAACCGGAGGGCGTCCGTTGGTGGAGCGAATCTGCACGCCGATGGCCCGATCTGCGTCGAGCGCGACCGGGACCTTGGTAAGGGTGAGGTCATGGGTGTCCGAGGACGCGCGTGGGCATGTGTCCACCGTCTTCTCGAAGGCATCGAAGCTCTCCGGGGCGGCCCCGGAGAACTGCAGCACGACGTGCTCCACGACCACCTTTCCGCCGTTGTTCTGAAAGGTGCCGCGGGCACCGTTGTCGGCAAGATCGGCCAGGCGAAAGCCGCAGAGCCCCTCGCCTCGCGCCGACTCGACGGCGAAGAAGCCCGCCGGGAGATCGGCGGGCCCGATCAGCGCGGTGGAGGGGCGGAAGACCACCGAAGGCGCGACGCCGGTGTCGGTGACCTCGGGGTCGGAACTGCAGCCGGCGACGACTACCGCCGCGGCCGCGATGGCAAGGCTCGCCAGGATGAAACGCGTCGACATCAGACCGGAGACCTCTTCTCAGCTCACCCCGTAGTTCTATCGATAGCGTGCCATGACGGCTGCAATACCTACGTCGAGTCAGCGCGCCGT
>JAOTZF010000070.1 GCA_029861485.1 Thermoleophilia bacterium
CCTGGGCGGCTGGCCCTGCATCAACGTGCATTTCTCGCTCCTGCCGGCGTACCGCGGCGCGGCGCCGGTCGAGCGGGCCATCATGGACGGGCTCGAGGTCAGCGGCGTGACCATCATGCAGATGGATGCCGGCCTCGACACGGGGCCGATGATCTCGACTGCCGAGGTCCACATCGGTTCCGACGACGACGCGGGCGACGTGCTGCTGCGCATGGCAGACATCGGCGGAGAACTTCTCGTGGGTGCGCTCGACGAGCTGGAGGCCGGGGGTATGCCGCTGCGGGCGCAGCCGGTAGAGGGCGTATCGCTCGCCCCCAAGATCACCGACGACGACCGACCCCTCGACCCGGGCCGCTCCGCGCGCGAGCTCGCCGCGCAGGTGAGGGGCTTGAGCCCGCACATCGGCGCCCAGCTGGAGATCGACGGAGAGGTGTTCAAGGTGTGGCGCGTCCGCGAGGCGACCGAGCGTGTCCGTGGTTTAGAATCGCGCGACGGGCGACTGTTGCTCGGGTGCGGTGACGGCGCGCTCGAGCTTCTCGAGCTGCAGCCGCCGGGCAAGGCCCGCATGGCGGCTGGGGACTTCCTGCGTGGCTGGCGCGGCCCTCTCGAGCTGACGTTCTCCTGAGCGCACCGGCTCGCTCAGGAGGTGCAGCGCTCGCTCCCGAGCGAGCGGTAGCGCTAAAGGTCTTGCGACGCACCGCCGACGGCGCGTTCGCCGATCGGGCGTTGGCCGCGGAGGCCCGCAAGGCGGGACTCGGGGGCAAGGTGCGCTCAGCCGCCATGCGGCTGAGCTTCGGCGTCGTCCAACGACGCCGCACCCTCGACTGGTTGATCGACCAGGCCGTCGATCGCCCCGACAAGGTCGAGCCACGCGTGCGCGAGGTGTTGCGACTGGGCACGTACGAGCTCCTGTTCAGCGACGGTGTGCCGGAGCATGCAGCCGTCGACCAAGCGGTCAGAGCGGCCCGGTCGATTCCCGGCTCGGGTCCCCGGCGGGCGGGCCGCGGCGGCCTGGTAAACGCGGTGTTGCGCCGGGTCGCGCGGGATGGACCTGGCTGGCTGGATGACTGCACGCAGCCGGCGATCCGCCACTCGATGCCCGATTGGATCGCCGAGCGGATGGTGCGCGACTTCGGTGATTCGGCCGGGCCTCTGATGGCGGCCATGAACGAGCCGGCGCGAACGTCGGTCCGCTGGAATCCCTTGCGGGGCCCGCGCGCCACGGTGGAGCGAGGACTGCCGCCGACCGCCCGGCGCGGGGAAATCGCACCGGAGGCCTATGTCATCGAGGGCCCCTTCGATTTGGAGGGCTCACCGTTGTGGCGCCAGGGCCGCGTGATGGGGCAAAGTGAGGCGTCGATGCTGCCCGCGCGCATTCTGGATCCCCGTCCGGGTGAGCGAATTCTCGATCTGTGCAGCGCTCCGGGGGCGAAGGCGACGCAACTCGCCGCTCTGTCCCATAACGCCGCCGACATCGTCGCGGTCGAGCTCCACGAAAGCCGCGCTCGGAGCCTGGAGCGGCTCGCGAAGCGCCTCGGCGCCCGGCTGGAGGTCGTGGTGGGCGATGGGCGGGAGGTGCCGCTGGAGGGGCCCTTCGACGGTGTGCTGCTTGACCCTCCCTGCACGGGCACCGGGGTGCTCTCCGCACGCCCCGATGCACGCTGGCGTCGTCGCGAGGAGGCTCTCCTGCCGCTGACGGGGTTGCAGAGGGAGCTCCTGGCGCACGCGCTGGAGCTGGTGGCTCCGCACGGCCGCGTCGTCTACTCGACCTGCAGCGTGCTCGCGGAGGAGAACGAGGGTGTCGTCGAGGCGTCCGGCGGGACGGTCGCCGACCTTCGCCAGGCCTTCCCCGCGCTGGCCCATCCGCGGCTCGCCGGGGCGCTTCAGACCCGCCCCGATCGCGATCGCACCGATGGCTTCTTCATTGCGCGACTCACCGTGTGAGCGGTCCAGGACCTGTGCCGGGAAGGTGCGGTGCGCACCCGTCGATCGCGGGCCGCGCCTCGGAGGCCTCATCCGCCGCCGCGTTTCTTGCCCTTGGGGCCGCCTTCGCGTCCACCAGCACCGAGGGAAGCGACGGCGAGCCTGTCGTGCAGCCCGTCTCAGCGCGCGAGGGCGCGATCACCGACTCTGGGCCGAGGCGGTGTCCGCCCGCCCTGTCGCCTATCGGCCCGCCACGCAGGTAGGCACGCGGACGCTGCATCTGGTCGGTTTTCCGTGGAATGGCCGAGGTCCTCGGCGCCGCCGCCGCCTGGGCTGATCGCTAGATTTCGCGGCGTGCGATCGCTCGGCGCGAACGAGGTGTTGCCATCGGTCATGTCCGCCGACCTCATGCGGGTCGGGGAGCAGGTGGATGCGCTGATCGCCGCGGGCGCCCGCAGCTTCCACGTCGACGTGATGGACGCGCACTTCGTCCCGAACCTCACGCTCGGAAGCGATTTCGCCGTGGCTCTGGCGCGCCCGGTGCACGCCGCAGATGGCGCTGTCGACGTCCATCTGATGGTCGAACGGCCGGCGGCGATGATCGCGGCATTCGCCGCAGCCGCCGATGCCATCAGCATCCATCTGGAGGCCGACCCCCATCCGCACCGGATGCTGGGCCTCATCCGCGAGCTCGGCTGTGCCGCCGGACTCGCCCTCAATCCGGGGACGCCCGTCAGCGCGATCGCGCCGCTCGTCGAGATGCTCGACTTCGTGAACCTTCTGGCGGTCAATCCCGGCTTCTCGGGCCAGAGCTTCATCTCCACGGCGCCCGATCGGGTCGCCGCGGCGCGTGAGCTCCTTCCGGCACGTGCGGTGATCCAGGTCGACGGTGGGGTCGATGCCGACACCCTTCCCGCGGTGCGCGACGCCGGGGCCGACCTCTTCGTCGCGGGTTCTGCCCTCTTCCACTCGGTCGACCCCGTCGCGGCATACACCGAGCTCGCGGCGCTCGCGCGCGAGTGAGCCCGCGGCCGACCCCCGCGGAATCGGAGCTGCTGGCGCAGGCCCGCCGGCTGGCTCGCAGGGCGGAGGGCCATGTCAGCCCCAACCCCTTGGTCGGGGCAGTGGTCGTGCGAGACGGCGAGGTCGTGGGGGAGGGGTGGCACGCCGGACCCGGTCAGCCTCATGCCGAGGTCGCCGCGCTGGCAGGTGTCGCGGACCCGCGAGGAACGACCGTGGTTTGCACGCTCGAGCCGTGCTCGCATCACGGGAGGACTCCGCCCTGCACGTCGGCTCTCTTGGAGGCCGGCGTCGTCCGCGTCGTGATCGGCGCGCTCGATCCCCTCGAGCGAGGGCGGTCACAGGGGGTCGAGGTGCTCCGCCAGGCCGGGGTCGAGGTCGCCGTCGCCGATGGCGAGGACGAGCGGGCCTGCCGCGAGCTCAATTCCGCGTTCATCACGTGGGCCCTGACCGGGCGGCCCGAGGTAACGCTGAAGCTCGCGACCAGTCTCGACGGCAAGATCGCCACGGCGGGCGGCGAGAGCCAATGGATCACAGGGCCGGGGTCGCGGCGGCGCGTGCACCGCATGCGGGCGGCCTCCGACGCGGTCGGGGTGGGGATTGGCACTGCGCTCGCCGACGATCCCCAGCTGACCGCGCGGGAGATCGAGGGAAAGGTGCGACAGCCGGCGCGGGTGGTCTTCGACTCCCAGGCGCGGCTTCCGCTCGATGGTCGGCTCGCGGCCACCGCGGAGCGGACGCCGGTGCTGGTGATTGCCGGCGCCGAGGCCCCGGAAGAGCGCATCGCGGCTCTGGTCGCGCGCGGAGTCGACGTCAGCGTACTGCCCGGGTCGGCCGCGGATCGCGTGCGCGGGGCGCTCGATCTGATGGGCGAGCGGGAGCTCCAGTCCGTGCTGATCGAGGGCGGCGCGGGTCTGGCGGCTGTCATGCTCCACGCTGAGGTGATCGATCGGGTCACGTGGATGCTCGCGCCGATGGTGATCGGCGGAACTGGAGCCCCTGGAGCGGTTGCGGACCCCGGGTCCGCAACCCTCGTGGGCGCTCCGCGGATCGGCGAGATCGCCGTGGAGCGGATCGACGACGATGTCGCGATCTCCGGGCGTTTGCGGCCCCTTGCGATGCCGGGAGGCGACTGAGTGTTCACAGGTTTGGTCGAAGAGCTGGGCACCGTGGACGCAATCGAGCGGGGTGCCGCCGGCGCGCGGCTGGGCATCCGGGCGACCGAGGTCAAGAAGGGCCTTGCAATCGGCGACTCCGTGGCGGTGAACGGGGCTTGTCTCACGGCCGTCGGGTTGCGCGATGACGGATTCTCTGTCGACTGCGTGGCAGAGACCCTGCGCCGCACGGCGCTCGGCCAGCTCGAAGTGGGTGCATCGGTGAATCTCGAGCGCGCGCTGAAGGCCGACGCCCGACTCGGCGGGCACATCGTTCAGGGGCACATCGACGCGACCGGGACCGTGCGCTCGGCTCACTCCGACGGCGACAGCGTGCTGCTGGAGATCGCGGTTGCCCCCGAGCACCTCAGATACGTCGTCGAGAAGGGCAGCATCGCGGTGGACGGAGTGAGCCTGACCGTCGCCGACCGCCTGGCCGACGGCTTTCGCGTGGCGTTGATACCCCACACGATGGCCCACACCACGCTCGGGACAGAACGCGTCGATGAGCGGGTGAATCTGGAACTCGACCTCATCGCGAAGTACGTTGAGGCGTTGACGACCCCGTACAGGGAGCCTGGCACCCCGTGAGCACCCAAAGCGTTCCTTTCGCCTCCATCGACGAGGCGGTCGAGGAGATCCGCGCTGGCCGAATGGTCATCGTGTGCGACTCGGAGGATCGCGAGAACGAGGGCGACCTCGTGATGGCCGCGCAGTTCGCCACTCCCGAGGCGGTCAACTTCATGGCGACGCACGCACGCGGCTTGATTTGCCTGTCGCTTACCGAAGAGCGCATCGAGGAGCTCGGTCTCAAGATGATGGTGCGCAACAACGAGGCTGCGCACGGCACCGCGTTCACCGAGTCGATCGAGGCTCGCGAGGGGGTCACGACGGGCATCTCCGCGCCCGACCGCTCTCGGACGATCATGGTGGCCATCGATCCGGAGCGAGGCGCCGAGGACATCGTGAAGCCCGGCCACGTCTTCCCGCTCAGGGCTCAGGACGGAGGCGTGCTGAAACGCGCCGGGCACACCGAGGCCGCCGTCGATCTGGCGCGAATGGCCGGCCTCATTCCGGCTGGATTGATCTGCGAGGTCCAGCGCTCAGACGGCACCATGGCGCGTCTTGACGATCTGGTCCCCTACGCACGCGAGCACGGGCTCAAGATCATCACGATCGGTGACCTCATCGCGTATCGACGGCGTACCGAGCGCCACATCGAGTCGGGTCCGGCGGTACGGCTGCCCACCCGCTACGGCGAGTTTCGCGCGGTCGGCTATCGCTCGCTGATCGACGACAAACAGCATCTGGCCATGGTCCGGGGGGATGTCGATGGCAAGCAGGACGTGCTGGTGCGCGTCCACTCCGAGTGTCTTACGGGCGACGCGTTCGGCAGCTTGCGCTGCGATTGCGGCAACCAACTCGATGCCGCGATGCGGATGATCGCCGCCGAGGAGCAGGGCGTGCTGCTCTACATCTCCCAGGAGGGGAGAGGGATCGGGCTGGTCAACAAGCTCCGCGCGTACCAACTTCAGGACGAGGGGCTCGACACCGTCGAGGCGAACCTGGAGCTCGGCTTTCCTCCGGATCTGCGCGACTACGGCATCGGCGCTCAGATCCTCGTGGATCTCGGTATCACCAGCATGCGGTTGATCACCAACAACCCCACCAAGATCGTCGGGCTGCGCGGCTACGGCCTGTCGGTCACCGAAAGGGTGCCGCTGGAGGTGTCGCCCAGTGACGAGAACCGCCGGTATCTCGAGACCAAGCGCGACAAAATGGGACATATGCTCAACGAGCACGACCTCGGCGAGATCGAGGAGACCGATGGCCCGTAGTGAACCTCGGCCGCCCGCGCCTGCTCTCAATCAGCCGGATGTCCGCGTAGCCGCCGCGGTCGCGGGATTCCACCGGGTCTTGAGCACCCGGCTGCTCGATGGCGCCCGCTCGCGGCTGGCGGAGTGCGGTCTCGACCCCGGGCGCCTCGACGACTATTGGGTTCCCGGTTCGTTCGAGCTTCCGCAGTCGGTGAGAGCGCTGGCCGAGACGGGGCGCTACGCCGCCGTGATCGCCCTCGGCGTGGTGATCAGGGGCGAGACGCCGCATTTCGAGTACGTGTCCGACGTGGCCGCGTCGGGGATCTCGCAGGCGGGGCTCGACACGGGTGTCCCATGTACCTTCGGCGTGCTGACCTGCGACACGATGGCCCAGGCCGAGGCCCGCGCCGGGGGCGAGGTCGGCAACGCCGGCGAGGACGCCGCCGACGCCGCGGTGGTGATGGCCAACCTGATCGAGGGACTCCGGGCTCCGGTCGGGTAATTCCGACCGGGTGACCTCCTGTAATGGGTGGCGTGATCGACACGCCGCCTTTCGGTGGCGGGGCCGGCGACCGGTGGCCCGAGCCGCCTCCCGCCCCGCGCCCCGGCCTGCGCTGGTGGAGCGCTCCGCTCTCGGATCTTCCCGGTGTTACCGCCCAGACGGAAAAAGCCGCCGCCGCGCTCGGGCTCCAGACCGTCGAGGATCTGCTCTCCCAGCTGCCGAGCCGGCACGAGCACTACGAGCAGGCGCACGCGATCTCCACACTGATGCCCGGGGAGGAGACGACGGTTCGCGCGCGCCTGAAGTCGATCACGGTCCGGCCGACCCGCCGGCGCCGACTGCGGATGGTGCGCGCGCGCGTCGAGGACGAGTCCGGCGCGCTCGACGCGATCTGGTTCAACCAGGACTACCTGGCCCGGGTGCTCCAACCCGATGACTGGTTGCTGCTGCGCGGCAAGGTCGACAGTGGACGCGGCCGGATCAAGAGCCTGTCGGTGAAGGCGCACGAGGTGCTTGGCCGCGGTGCCTCGGAGGGGCTCCACACCCAGGGTCTGGTGCCGACCTATCCCGGGAGCGAGGCACTGCCTCCGCGCCGAGTGCGCGAGCTCGTGGACAAGGCGCGTCCCATGATGAGGGCCGCTCCGGAGAGCCTGCCGTACGCGCTGCGGCGCCGCCTCCGGGTGCCCCACGTCGCCGATGCCCTCCACGCGGCGCACTTCCCGGCGTCCTTCCCTCAGCGCCAGCTCGGCCGCGGCCGGCTCGTGCTCGAGGAGCTGCTGGTGCTGCAGCTGGGGCTCCTGCTGCTGCGCCGGGCGGAGCAGCGGCGCGCGGGGGCGCCCGTGCTCGAAGGAACCGACGAGCTCGTGAGCCGCATCGTGAAATCGCTGCCGTTCACCATGACCGTCGATCAGGAGCGGTGCCGGCAGGAGATCGCCGCGGATCTCGCGGACAGCACGCCGATGCGGCGACTGCTCCAGGGCGAGGTGGGATCGGGAAAGACCCTCGTCGCAACGCTTGCGATCTGCCAAGCTGTCGAGGCCGGTTACCAGGCCGCCCTGTTGGTGCCGACCGAGACCCTGGCCGAGCAACACCTCGCGACCCTCGATCAGCAGCTGATGCCGGCGGGCATCACGCCGGTGCTGATCACGGGCAAGGTCGCCAGGCGGGAGCGCGAGAGTCGTCTCCTCGAGGTGAGGAGCGGTACAGCGCAGGTCATCGTGGGTACCCAGGCGCTGTTCTCGAGCGGGGTGGACTTCGACCGCCTCGGCCTGGTCATCGTCGACGAGCAGCATCGCTTCGGCGTGGAGCAGCGCCAGGTGCTGGCCGAGAACGCCGAGCGCGCGGGCGGTGGAGCTACCCACCTGCTCTACATGACTGCCACACCGATCCCGCGCACCTTGGCGCTGACGGCCTTCGGGGAGCTCGCCGTCTCGGTGATCCGGGACCGTCCGCCGGGACGGCAGCCAGTCGCCACCGAGTGGGTACGCGAGGACGCCCGGGAGGACGCCTACGAGCGGGTGCGGGCCGAGCTCCGGGCTGGCCGCCAGGCATACGTGATCTGCCCGCGAGTCTCCGAAGGGGAGACTGAGGATGAGGGTCGCGCGGCTACCGCAGAGGCCGACCGGCTGCGCGAGGGTGCCTTCGCCGCGTTCGAGGTGGGCCTGGTGCACGGTGCTCAACGCACCGACGACAAGCGGGCCGCGATGGCGGCGTTCGACGCTGGGCGGACCGACGTCCTGGTGGCGACGACGGTCGTGGAGGTCGGCATCGACGTGCCGAACGCCACGGTCATGATCATCGAGGACGCCGAGCGCTTCGGCCTCGCTCAGCTGCACCAGCTGCGCGGTCGGGTGGGGCGTGGCGAGCACGCCGGCCGGTGCATCGCCTTCGGCGAGCCCGGCACGGAGGAGGCGGAGCGCCGCCTGGAGGCCTTCGCGCAGACCAACGACGGCTTCCG
>JAOTZF010000071.1 GCA_029861485.1 Thermoleophilia bacterium
AGGCATTCCAGGGCGGCAGCCGTGATGACCCCTTCCGTCGACCCGCCGATGCCGACATACAGGTGGTCGCCGGTGCCGCGCACCGCCGCCTCCATGCTCGCGGTGATGTCGCCATCGGGGATCAAGCGAATGCGGGCGCCTGCCGCGCGGATCTCCTCGATCAGCTCGGCGTGGCGTGGCCGGTCCAGCACGATCACCGTGATGTCGCGTACGCGCCGCCCGTGGCAGCGAGCCACTACTTCGAGGGTCTCGGCGATAGGAGCATCGATATCGACCCGGCCCTTGGCCGTGGCGCCCACGCAGAGCTTGCGCATGTAGATGTCCGGCGCGGAGAAGACGCCCCCGGGCTCGGCAACCGCGCAGACCGCGATGGCGCCGCTGTCGCCACGAGCGACCAGATCGGTGCCCTCCAGGGGGTCGACCGCGATGTCGACCTCGACGCCGCCAGCCCCCAGCTTCTCACCGACATAGAGTTCCGGAGCCTCGTCCTTCTGCCCCTCGCCGATCACCACGGTCCCGTTGATCGGAACCTCGTTGAAAGCCTTGCGCATGGCGTCGACGGCCGCCTGATCAGCTGCGTGATTGTCGCCGCGCCCGAGCCACCGCGCGGAGGCGAGCGCCGCATGCTCGGTGACCCTCAGGAAGTCGACCGCGCGCAGGTGGGACTGGGGCTGGCCTTCTTTCGACGGCTCGTCGCTCACCGACTCACCTCTGTTGACCCGCGGGCCCCTCGGGCCTGGGAATCGGCCGTGAACGTCTCGATCCCCGCCGCGGTCAGCGGGTGCTGGAGCATCTGGTAGAAGACCTTCGGGGGGATGGTGGCGATGTCCGCGCCCATGCGCGCCGCCTCCACGACGTGGATGGGGTGGCGGATCGAGGCGGCGAGCACCTCGGTGTCGTAGTCGGCCATCGCGAACGCCTCGACGATCTCCTTGAGCGCCGTCAGGCCGCTCTGGCCAATGTCGTCGAAGCGGCCGAGGAAGGGCGAAACGAAGGCCGCACCGGCCGAGGCCGACAGGATCGCCTGAGGTGCGGTGAAGCAGAGGGTCATGTTCACCCGGATGCCTTCGGAGGCGAGCGTGTTGGTGGCCGCGAGCGACTCCGCGCCCATGGGAAGCTTGATGACGATGTTCGGGTGGATCGCTGCCAGGCGGCGCCCCTCGCTGACCATCTCGCCACGAGCCTCGGCCACGACCTCGGCGCTTACCGGGCCGTCGACCAGGCCGCAGACCTTGCGGTAGATATCCTCTTCTTCGCCCTCGACCTTGTTCAGGAGGGTCGGATTTGTGGTGACACCGCTCAGCACGCCCCAGGCGGCCAAGGTCTCGAGATCGTTCAGATCTGCGGTGTCGGCGTAGAGCTTCACGGCTCAGCTCCTCGTCGATCATCAGCGAGATCGCCCTCAACGAGGGGGCGTTCTCATTGGGTGCGCAGGCTAGCAGGCACCGTCCCGACTACCCGCCCGGGAAGTGCATTCGCCCAGCAGGTCCGAACTACTTCGGCACCTCGTGCCAGGTATCGACGGTGCCGTCGCGGAGCGCCTCGGCCATGGTGAGCGCCTGCCGGATGAAGGCCACGTCGTGCACCCGGAAGATGCTCGCGCCACGCAGGCGCGTCCAGATGACACCCGCCACCGTGCCGGCAAGACGTTCTTTGGCGAGCGCGCCGGTAACCGCGCCGATCACCTTCTTGTTGCCCATCGGGATGAACACCGGGCGGCCCAGCGCCACCACCTCGTCGATGCGATGAAGCAGGTCGAGATCCTGCTCCGGCGACTTGCCCAAGCCGACACCGGGGTCGATCACCATGCGCTCACGGGCGATGCCTGTGGCTTGGGCCCGCGCCACGGCGCCCGACGCCCATTGGGTGACGGCCCCCGGCACGTCGACGTCCGGAAAGCTCGTGGGCCTCACCTTGGGCTCGCCGAAAAAGTGAGTCAGCACAACGCCGATCTGCGAGGCCGCCGCGACCTGCAGCATCGCGTCGTCGCGCAGCCCGGTCGGGTCGTTGAGAATCGACGCCCCGGCCTCGATTGCCGCCGCGGCAACCGGAGGCTTGAAGGTGTCGATGGCGACCGGCACCTCGAGCTGGTCGGCCAGGCGCTCGATGACCGGCACCACGCGGGCGATCTCCTCGTCGGCCGGAGTGGGATCCGAGAAGCGCAGCGACTCCCCTCCCACCTCGACCACGCTCGCGCCCGCCTCGGCGAGCGCAGCGCCGTGGGCCACGGAGCGATCGGTGCCGAAGTGCTTACCCTCGTCGGTGAACGAGTCGGGCGTGGCGTTGACGATGCCGACCAGGTGGCCGCGACGACAGTCCAGCTCCCCGGTCGCGTGGCGCCAGATCACGGCGCTAGCCGATGGCCTTTGCCAACTGCGCCTCGTTGGCGCCGCCCCAGCGGGCGCGCACGCCGGTGGGCGCCACCTTCGAGATGCGCGCGCGTCCGGGCTCCCCCGCCTCGCTCAGCACCGACTCCGCGGCGCCCGCAACGTCCTTCACGGCGTCGGCACGACACCACAGCAGCATCGCCGGCCCCGAGCCCGAGACCGTGGCGCCCAGGCAGCCCTCGCCATCGACCAGAGCCCGTAGACCATCGACGGCCGGCACGAAGGGCCCGCGGTAGGGCTCGTGCAGGTGGTCCTTCAAGAAGTCGCCGAGCTCGTCGAGCCTGCCCTCGCTGAGCGCCAGGGTCAGGCCGATGCCGTGGCAGAGCGTCTTCGCGGCGGCCTGCAGCGACACGTACTCCGGCAGAGCGCCGCGGGCGTCGTTCGTTGCGACCGTCTGGTCGGGGATCACCACGACGAAGACAAGCTCCTCCGGCACTGGTACCGGCACCGCGCGAGGCCCGGGCGCAACGGCCACACAGCCGCCCTCGAGGCAGGCGGCGGCGTTGTCGGCGTGCCCCTCGAACTCCGCCGCTCGAGCCAGTAGATCATCGGGTGCCCAACGCAGGCCTCCGAGTGCGTTCGCCGCCACCAGACCTGCACAGATCGCCGAGGAGCTCGAGCCAAGCCCGCGACGCAGCGGGATGCGGTTCTTGCAGACGATCTCCAACCCATCCAGACCACCGATTCCGCTGGCGAGTGCCCTGCAGACCAGGTTGGTCTCGTCGGCGGGCAGCACGTCGGCCCCCTCCCCTTCGACGCGCACCTCGAGGGGCCCTGGGCGCTGCTCGATTCGCACGACGTTGCTGAGATCCAAGGCCACGGCAAGCGTGTCGAAGCCGGGGCCGAGATTCGCTGAGGACGCCGGGGCGGTGACGATGAGCGGCTCAGGCAATGATCGCGTCCTCTATGGGCGCGTATTCGGCGGGCAGGTGGAGCATCTCGGGCGACTCCGCGATGGCGGTGTCCGGATCCTTCAGACCGTGGCCGGTCAGCACACACACCACCCGCTCCCCGACATTCAGCTCGCCGCGCTCGCGAGCAGCGATGACCCCCGCGATGGACGCGGCGCTGGAGGGCTCGCAGAAGACCCCTTCGGTGGACGCGACCAACGCGTACGCCGCCAGGATGTCCTCGTCGGTAACCGCGGCGACACGCCCTCCCGAGGAGTTCATGGCGTCGAGCGCCTGCTGGCCTCGCGCCGGATTGCCGATGCGGATGGCGGTCGCGATCGTCTCGGGCTTCTCGATCGTGTGGCCCTCGACCAGCGGCGCGGCTCCGGCGGCCTGGAAGCCGTACAGGCGCGGCATGCGTGAGGTGGTGCCGGCCTCGTGGTACTCCGCGAAGCCCATCGCGTACGCACTGACGTTGCCGGCGTTGCCCACCGGGATGCAGAGCGCATCGGGGGCGTCGCCGAGCGTGTCGCACACCTCGAACGCCGCGGTCTTCTGACCCTCGAGACGGAAGGGGTTGAGCGAGTTGACCAGCGCGATCGGGGTGCGCTCGACCAGCTCGCGCACGATGCGAAGCGCGTCGTCGAACGAGCCGTCGATGGCGATCACCCGCGCTCCGTGAGCCAGGGCCTGTGCCAGCTTGCCGAGGGCGATCTTGCCGTCGGGGATCAGCACCGCGCAGCGCATGCCGGCGCGGGTGGCGTAGGCAGCCGCGGAGGCGCTGGTGTTCCCGGTGGAGGCGCAGATCACGGCCTCGGCGCCGTCCTCCAAGGCCTTGCTGAGGGCCATGGTCATTCCACGGTCCTTGAAGCTGCCCGTGGGATTCATCCCCTCGTACTTGGCGTAGATATCGAGCTCGAGCCGCTCGGACAGCCGCGGCAGATCCACCAGGGGCGTGTCGCCCTCGCCCAGGCTCACCACGGGGGTGGCGTCGGTCACCGGCAGGTGAGCGCGGTAGCGCTCGATCAAAGCGGCGCTCAAAGGTCCCGGCTCACAAGCTCGGCGTAGGTCTCGCGGCGTGTCACGACGCGGCTCTTGCCCTGATCGACGAAGACGACGGCCGGACGGGTAACGCCGTTGTAGTTGGAGGACATCGACACACCGTAGGCGCCCGTCGCGGGTAGGCAGAGCAGATCGCCCGCCCCGACCTGGGGCACCTGCGCCTCACGCACCAGGATGTCGCCGCTCTCACAGTGCTTGCCCACGATGCGCACGGTGCCGTTCGGCTCCTCGGCGGCACGATTGGCCACCACGACCTCATACTGGGCGCCATAGAGCATTGGCCGAAGCAAGTCGCTCATGCCCCCGTCCACCCCGACATAGGTGCGGACGCCGGGAACCTGCTTCACGCCGCCGACCCGATAGATCGTCAGTCCTGCGCGACCCACCATGCTGCGGCCGGGCTCGACCAGCAGCTTGGGCATCGGCAGCCCTGCGTCCTGCCAGGCCTTGGTCACCGCGCCGACTACCGCGCCGGCGTAGGAATCGATGCTCGGAGGCACCTGGTCGCGGGTGTGCGCGATCCCCAGACCGCCACCCATGTCCAGCACCTGGATCTCCCCACCGATCCCGCGTGCGAAGTCCGCCATCACGTGAGCGGCTGAGGCAAAGCCATCGAGGGCAAGCAACTGCGAGCCGATGTGGGCGTGCAGGCCGGCGAACTCCAGGCCGCCGGCCGCCCGAATCTCATTCACGGCCTGCGCGGCGAGCCCGTCGGCAAGCGGAAAGCCGAACTTCGAGTCGACCTGACCCGTGGAGATGAACTCGTGGGTGTCCGGCTCGACGCCGGGCGTCACCCGCACAAGCACGCGTTGAGTGATCCCGCGGCTGGTCGCCCGGTCCGCCAGGAGGCTGATCTCATCAAAGCCGTCGACGATCACGGTGCCGACACCCACGCTCATCAGCTCCTCGATCTCGCGAGCGTCCTTGTTGTTGCCGTGCATGTAGATACGCGCCGGCGGGAACCCGGCCTTGGTCGCGGCATAGAGCTCGCCGCCGGAGGCAACGTCCACCGAGAGCCCCTCTTCTGCCGCCATGCGGAGCACGGCGAGCCCGAAGTACGCCTTGCTGGCGTAGAGCACCTCAGAGCCGGGCTCGCGAGTGGCGAAAGCGTCGCGATATGAGCGCATCGTGGCGCGCAGCAGCCCCTCGTCGTAAACGACGAGGGGCGTTCCGTGCTCATCGGCGAGCCGGACCAGGTCGCACCCGCCCACGCAGAGGTGGTCGTCCTCGATGGTCGCCGAGGGCGGGAGCACGTGCGCGAGGGCGGACATGCCCGGCGGACGCTAGCACGCGATCTGTGGATCCTGACCGGCCGGCCGAGGGTGAAGGTGACGCGCGGCAGCCGCCAGGTCCTTCGTTTTGATCGGCTGCTGACCGGCCGACTTCATGTTGGCTGGAGCCTCATTGCAGCCTCCGCGCAATCGAATTGCGGCCTTCACCGGATGGCGAACCGAAGCCCCGGCAACAAGCTCGATCGCACCCCACGGCGGCTGACCCTCCCAGCGTGCGGGCCACGCCGGGGGCCGGTGCCGTCGTCGCCGTACGAATCCGACGGGAGGATCATGGCAACTGAACAGGTAACCACGCCGACTGCGGACGAGGTCCTCGCGACGACGCGCTCGGTCCGCGGCGGCATCGATACGAGTCGCCCCGTGCCACGCGAGCTGATCGAGGAGTGCGTCACGCTCGCACTTCAAGCGCCGAGCGGATCGAACATCCAGAACGCGCATTTCGTGGTGGTGACCGACCCCGAGAAGCGTGGCGCTCTCGCAGAGATCTACGGCCGCGGCTGGGAGATGTACGCGCAGACTCCTCTCTATGCGCCGACGCTGAAGTTCGATGACCCCGGCCACCAGGCCCGTCAGGATGAGATCAGCAAGTCCGCGCTGTCATTCGTCGAGCACATCCACGAGGTGCCGGTGATGGTGATTCCCTGCGTCGACTTCGGTGTCGGGCGCGGCAAGGTGTTCGCCGAGGCAGGGTACTCGCGGGACGTCGTGCTGCCGACCCTCGTCCATTCGGCCGTTTGGGGCGCGATTCTGCCCGCTGCGACGCGGTTCCGGCTCGCGGCTCGCGCGCGCGGCCTCGGCTCCTGCTGGACCGTGGTGCATCTCTTCTTCGAGCAGGACGCCGCCGAGGTGCTCGGGATTCCCTACGAGAGCGTCCTCCAAGCGGCGCTCTTCCCGGTTGGCTACGCGTCGGAAGACGAGTTCTTCCGGGCCTGGCGGCCGCCGCTTTCTGAAGTACTGCACTGGGACGCTTGGTAAGCGACGCGTCCCGTGGATGTCGACGAATCAAGGAGACGACGATGACACCTGAAGAGGTTGTGCGCCGATCGCTCGAGACCTGGAATGCCGACGACCGAGCGGGCCACCGCTCCACCTACGCGGATGACGCGGTACTGAAGGAGTACGGCACCGGACGGGAGCTCGTCGGCGGCGATCAGATCGTGGAGGTGCATTTCGCCTGGCGAGCCGCCTTCCCGGGCGTTCGAGGCGAGATAATCAACCTGATTGCTTCAGGCGACCAGGTGGCCTACGAGACGGCCTGGAAGGGCACCCACACCGGACCGCTCGCCACGCCCGATGGCCAGACGCTGCCCGCCACCGGCAAGACGATCGACGTGCCCGCCTGCTTGGTGATGACCGTTCGCAACGAGAAGATCGTCGAGCAGCATCACTACTTCGACCAAGTCACGATGATGACGCAGCTCGAGGTGATGCCCGCCGCGGCTTAGCGCTGCAGACGCGTCACACGAAGCGGACGGGGGTGTCGGCGGAGATGACGAGAGACGCATGTCACACCCGCCTATCGTCGCCGCCGATGTCCCCGTCCTCACTCAGGCTGGCCAACGGCGTCAGCGCCATGCTGTGGGAGGTCCATGGGCGGGCGCCCGCGGTGCTCGTGATCCACGGCTACGGCAGCCGCAAGGAGAATCACTCCGACTTTGCCGAGCAGGTCGCCGCACGGGGTATGGCGGCCATGGCCATCGACCTCCCCGGACACGGTGAGACCGGCGGACGGCTGGGCCCGGCAGCACTCGATGCCGTGCTCGCCGGCATCGACGCGCTGGGCGATGCCGGGCACGCGCGCATCGGGCTTCGGGGATCCTCTCTCGGGGGATTGCTGGCCCTCGCCGCGGCCGCGCGACGGCCCGAGCTGGTTGCCGCCATCGTGGCGATCTGCCCGGCGCAGCCCGCATTGCTTGCCCGGCGGCTGGAGGCGGACTGGCCGCTGGCCATCGACCTGGAGCATGCCGCGCGCCTGCCTGGGATCGCGCGGGGCTATTGGCATGCCACCGGAGACGACCGCGTGCCGTGGGCCGGCACGCTGCGCCTCGCGCAGATCAGCCCACCGCCGGTGTACCTGCGGGTGAAGATGGGCGGTGGCCACACCACCCTGCAGCACGACCCCGAGGTGCTGCGCGATGCGGCCGACTTCCTGGCCGAGCATCTGGGTGGCGATGGATAGCCTGGCCGCGATTCAGGAGGAGGTCGTCAACTGTCGTCTGTGCCCACGGCTGGTCGAGTGGCGCGAGCAGGTGGGTCGCGAGAAACGCGCGTCCTTCGCCGACCAGGACTACTGGGCGCGGCCGGTACCGAGCTTCGGCGATCCCGATCCCTGGCTGCTGATCGTAGGGCTCGCCCCGGCGGCCCATGGTGCGAACCGCACCGGGCGGATGTTCACCGGCGACCGGAGCGGCGACTTCCTGTACGCGGCGCTGCACCGCGCGGGCTTCGCGAACCAATCCGAGGCGCTCGGCACCGACGACGGCCTGGAGCTGACCGGCTGCCGCATCACCGCAGCCGTGCGGTGCGCGCCACCGGCCAACAAGCCGACCCCGCGGGAGCGAGACACGTGCGCGCCCTATCTGGAGCGCGAGCTCGCGCTCCTGCAGCGCGTGGAGGTGGTTATGGCGCTCGGCGGCATCGGCTGGAACGCCGTGCTGAGCCACATCGAGGACCCACCGCGGCCCAGGCCGAAGTTCGGGCACGGCGCAGAGGCGAGGCTGTGTGAGATT
>JAOTZF010000073.1 GCA_029861485.1 Thermoleophilia bacterium
CTCTTTCACGCACACGGCGATCTTCACTGAGACTGCTCCCTGGTCAGGTCCTGCGGGGGCGCGGGCACTCAGGTAACGCCAACCGGTCTACGGTGCGCGCAGCCCGAGCCCGGCGAGAATACTAAGGACGCCCTCGTGCCGTCGAGATGCCCGACGGCGTCAGGGACGAGCGTCAGGCGGCGGTGGGCTGGGCGACGCCGGTAATGGCGACGTCGACCCGGAACGGGCGGCGCTCGTCACCCACCTGCACCAAGCTCGTCTTCGCCCCGGGAAGGACATCCGCGACCGCCGCCGAGATGTGGTCGCAGAGCGCCTCGAGCGTGCTCCGCGTATTGGGGGCGTTGAGTCGATCGAACACGGTGATCCCCAGCTCGTCGGGGCGGAACCGCACGGCACCCTCGAGCGCGGGCTCGGCCTCGAGGCGACGCGCACCGCCCACGGTCTCGGCGATCACCTGCGCGAAGCGCTCGCGGAGCGCACCCGAGGCACCGCGCTTTCGCACGTAGGTGAACCCCGGCCGGCCATCTGACAGATCCAGAGCACGATCGGACTCGTGTCCAATCAGCATGACCCCCGGCCCGTCGGTCACGTGGCCGTAGTCGGCGACGTCCAGCGGCAGGCCAGAGAGCTCCCCGCTCTGGATCCAGCGGTGGAAGATCGGGATGTACTCGGCCGCGCCCGGCCCGATGGTGCCGAAGTCGGTGACGTAGAGCTTGGCGGCGATGCGCTGAAGGTCCATCTCAGACCGCCGCCGACTGGGCGCCGGCCATGCGGATGTCGCACTGGTAGGCGGCGTCGATGAACAGGCTCGTGTTCTCGATCAGCTCCACGAGGTCTCGCTCATGACCGAAGCTCGGGCCGAACTCATGGCGCTCGAAAAGCGGCCGGGCGAACTTCCCCTTGGCAAAGCGATCGAAGAACAGCTTGGTGTCGTAGAAGCGCTCGCGGAACTCGGTGACGATGCCGTCGGGGTCCTCGGGCGGATCGGCCATCTGGGTGCGCACGAGCGACTGGGCCGCCCACAGCATGGCCTCGAAGGCCTTCGCGTCGGCCTTGCCGAGGTTGCCCTCATCCAGGGCGACCTGCGCCTCGAAGGCGATGCTCTCGGCGCGTGACAACTCAAGGTCGACTCGGGTCACGACCTCGCCGGCGCATTCGCCGATGCCCATGTCCTTGCGTGTGAACTCGCGCGCGTCGCCCCAGTCGACATAGGCACTCACGTCCTCGGTGTGGGCGGGAACCCCCTTGAAGTCGCTGATCAGCGCCCCGAGCTCCTTCTTGCCGAGACGGGCGGTGAAGTCCTGGAAGCTCTCCCCCTGCTCCCGCTCGGCGATGAAGCGATCGGCGATGGCGTCGACCACCTCCGGGATGCGCTTGCTCGGCACGGCGCCGACCGGCATCCCGTATGACCCGGCGTTCTCTCGCCAGCGGCCGCCGAGCACCACCTGGAAGTGGGGCACGGTGAAGCCGTCGATGGTGCGCGTGTTGCCGAAGAAGCCGATGTCGGCGACATGGTGCTGGCCGCAGCTGTTGAAACAGCCGCTCACCTTGATCCGCAAGCCCCGCACCGACTCGTCGAGCTCGTATTGCTTGATGGCGAGGCGCTTGGAGAGCTCCGCTGCCAAACCGCGCGAGCTGGCGATGCCGAGTTTGCAGGTGTCGGTGCCCGGGCAGGCCGTGATGTCGACGATCGTGCCGGCGCCGGGGGCGGCAAGACCGATGCCCTTAAGCTCCTCATAGAGCGCCGGCAGGTCCTTCTCGCTGACCCAGCGAAGGATGATGTTCTGCTCGACGGTGGTGCGCACCGACTCGCCCACGTACGCGCGCGCGATGTCGGCGAGCAGGCGGGTCTGCTCGGAGGTGATGTCGCCGAGTGGCAGCGCGATGGTCGCTACCGCGTAGCCCTCTTGACGCTGCTTGTAGACGTTGGTGCGGTACCAATCGTCGAAGCCCTCGGGCTGCGCCGCACCGTCCAGCGCGCTCGGCTCGAGCTTCGCGTCCTCGGCCGCCCACTCAAGGTCGTCGAGGTAGGACGTCCAGCGCGGATCGTGCGGCAGCACCTCGCGCTCTTCGCTCACCAACCGGCGGAACTCCTCGATGCCGAGCTTGGCCACGAGGAACTTGACGCGGGCGCGGTTGCGGTTCTTCTTCTCACCGAGGCGGGCGAAGACCCGGCCCACGGCCTGCGCCAGCGGCAGGATCTCGCTCTCGGGCGCGAACTCCACCAGCAGCTCGGCCTGGTAGGGGTTGGTGCCCAGCCCGCCGCCCACGTAGACGTCGAAACCGCGGACCGGCTCGCCGTCGACCTCCTCGACCCGGGCGATGTAGCCCAGGTCGTGCATCATCACCAAGCCGCAGGCCTCGTGGGCGCAGCCGGAGAAGGCGGGCTTGAACTTGCGGCCGAAGTCCTGGCAGTCCGGGTGACCGAGCAGGAAGCGAAACAGCGCGTCCGCGTAGGGAGTGACGTCGACGGCCTCGGTGCGGCAGACCCCGGCGATCGGGCAGCCGGTGATGTTGCGCACGCCGTTTCCGCACGCCTCACGGGTGGTGATGCCCACGGCGGCGAGGCGCCGCATCAACGTGGGGCCGTCGTCCAGATGCAGGTAGTGGAGCTGCACGTCTTGGCGGGTCGTGATGTGGAGTATGCCGTCGGAGTAGTCCTCTGCGCACTCGGCGAGCACCTCGAGTTGCTCCGGCGTAACGCCTCCATACGGAATCTTGATCCTGACCATGCCCGGCGCGTGCCAGAGAGTGTCCGGCCCCTTCGTTGGCGCATCGGGGTAGTCGAGGTCGCGACTGTCGATGCCGTCGTGGCGCTGGCCGTTGTCGTAGCGCTGCCCATACATGCCGCGCCGCAAGCGGGTCTCGGCAAAAACGCGCTCGTCGATCTTCTCCTGGCGGCGCAGCTCGAGCTGGGCCTCGAAGAGATCGATCTCCTCGGCCAGGTCGGGTGGCATCTCTGATTGCAGGCGGTCTTTCCAGGCGGCCGCGTCGCGCATTCCGTCCTCCGTGGGGCGTGCCGGCGCGAAATTACCATAAGTCCGCTGGGTTTTTATGGATTTGCCCGCGGCTGCCGCTCACGGCACCGGGCTCCCCGCCGGAGACGTCACTAGCCCAACTGCAGACCGGACTTTTGGACAGCTTGAACCTCTACTGGATGCCAGCGGCAAGCGGTGGGCCAGGCGATGAGGTGGTCGGCGCATGGACGCTGACTCTCGCTTGCTCACCATTGCCGCGGTCTTCGCCGCGGCCCTCTCCTCGAGCCTCATCCTCGCACCGTTCGGATCCGCCGCGACGACGGTGGTCGAGCGCGATACCAGGGGGCGCACCATCACCTTCGACGTGCGAGCGCCCGGCGCCGACACCCGAGGCTATGCCGATATCCTCAGCGGGGCGGCCCACGGCGACGAGATCTCGAGCGCCCGCTTCACGGTTGCGCGGGAGAGCGAGGTTGCGAGCTTCTGCGGCGCGCGCGCGGAGGCGTGCTACCGCTGGACCCTGAGGGGCGGGGAGCTGATCGACGCGAACATCGTCATCCCCCCGTGGCAGCCGGCCAAGCTCCGCCAGGTATTGCTGCACGAGTACGCTCATCACATCGACGCGAGCAGTCGCGTGCAACCGGGCGCCAAGGTGTTCGACGGCACGCCGCGGTGGTTCGCTGCCCGCAACATGAGCGCTCAGCTCGCGGCCGGCAGAGTCGACTGGCTCTACGCCAAAGGTTGGTCGCGCGCGATCGGCGAGATCTTCGCCGAGGACTACGTCGTGCTGCACAACCTCAACGGGCGCCACCGCATCGCCTGGCTCAAACGCCCGGACCGGGCCGTGCTGCAGGCGCTGGCCGCCGATCTCGGCACGGTTTCCCCGGTGGTGATCGCGAGCCCGGGGAAGAGCGTCGTCACGCGCAGCCACGAGTTGCGACGCGCAGGAGTGACGCGGGGTGGACGCAGTCGCACCATCGCCCTTCCTCGCCTGCGCGCCACCCAGCGCCTCACCGTTACCGGCCGCCTGCGGGGCGACCGCCGGGCGCGAGCCGTCATCCGTGTGCGCTGCCGCAATCGCGTCCTGATGACGGTGCGGGCGCGCAAGGGCGTGCTCAAGCTGCAGCGAAAGATCCCGCGTGGCCGCTGTCGGGTGACGATCGGCGCCAGGAAGGCGGCGGTCCGCCACCAGCTGAGGATCGCGATTCGCTAACGACCGACGAAGCGCGGCTCGCACTCCCCGAGGTGGGCCTCAATGCACGCATGGGTCACCCTCGGGCGCCGGGTTCGCGACCTCCGTGGCGGTCGAGACGGCCCATGGCGTGCGGTTGAGGACCTCTGCGCGAGTCCCGACGCGGCCTGCACACGGAGTCGTCCGCGTGGACCTTGTTCGCCAAGCCGGCCTCCCGGGCGTCGTGCGCGTCCACCATGCGTCGGGCGCTCGGTATCAACCGGCGTCCCGCCCCCCTCGCTCGCTGCGCGGGTACGAATCCGAGTATGCACGCGCTGCGTTTCTGCGATTTCACCCGTATTGTGCTCCCCGAATTCGCCAGACGCTCGAGATCGTAGGTCTGTAATGGACGTAACCACAGCCCCCGCCCCGGCCGCGTTCTCGCCGGTCGATGTGCTCGTTCTGACGGTGACGGAGCCACCCCAGCCGCTGACCGGACCGGCGCGGCGCGCAGACCGACTGCTCGAGGGGTTGATCTCCCGCGCGATCGACGACGGCGAGATCACCGGCAAGGCCGGGGAGCTGATCCTCTTCCACACGCCGCCCGCTGCGGGCGGCCAAGACTCCGCGCCGCGTCGAGTCGCCGTGGTGGGCGTGGGCGACGGCGCGGATCACCTCGATTGGCGCGCGGCCGGGCGTGCGGCGGCCAAGGCTGCGGGAGACCTGAAGGCCGAGACGGTGACGCTGGCCGCCGCCCCGAGCGACGGGCCGGTGGAGGTCGGTGCCTTCGTCGACGGCTTCGGTACCGGCGCCTACCGCTTCGTGAAGTTCAAGAGCGACGCCGAGGAGCGTCCATCCGCGAAGCTCACGATCGCGGGCGGCGGCGCGACGCCGAGTGACCTCGATCACGCGGCGCTGACCGTGGATGCGGTGAACCGGGCGCGCGACCTCGCCAACTCGCCGGCCAACCACATGACGCCACTCGATCTCGCCGATCATGCATCGAAGCTCGCGGCGGACATCGACGGCCTTGAATGCGAGGTGCTGGAGGAGCCGGCGCTGGAGGCGCTCGGTGCGGGCGCGCTGCTCTCGGTGGCGCGCGGGTCGGAGCTTCCTGCACGCTTGATCGTGCTGCGCTACGAGCCGCAGACGGTTGCCCGCGAGAGCGAGACCCTCGGCATCGTCGGCAAGGCAGTCACCTTCGACACCGGCGGTATCTCCATCAAGGCCTCCAGCGGTATGGAGGAGATGAAGCTCGACATGGCCGGGGGGGCCGCAGCCCTCGAGGGAGCCGCGCTGATCGCACGGCTCGGGCTTCCCGTACGGCTGATCTGCGCGGTGCCCGCGGCCGAAAACATGCCGAGCGGCACGGCGACCAAGCCCGGCGACGTGGTCACGGCCATGAACGGGAAGACGATCGAGGTCATCAACACCGACGCCGAGGGCAGGCTGATCCTGGCCGACGCGCTGGCCTGGCTCACGACCCAGGGCGCCTCACGGCTGATCAACTTCGCCACCCTCACCGGCGCGATCGTGGTGGCGCTCGGCGAGGTCTATGCGGGTCTGTTCGGCAGCGATGACGAATGGCTGCAGGACGTACGCCGCGCGGGGGAGGCCTCGGGCGATCTGTCGTGGCCGATGCCGCTCCACGAGGGCTATCGCCCGCTGATCGAGAGCCGGGTCGCCGATCTCGCCAATGCGGCGAAAAAGCGTCAAGCGGGCGCCGTATACGCCGGCATGTTCCTGAGGGAGTTCACCGGCGAGTTGCCCTGGTGCCATGTCGACATCGCCGGCACGGGCATGGTCGACGGCAAGGGCACCGGTTTCGGGGTGCGCCTGCTGCTGGCACTGGCTCAGCAGCTATCCCTCGAGAAGTAGTGGTAGCGGGCCGCGCCCATCAGAGCGACGACTCAGCCTTCCTGCTTGACCAGCAGCGCGGTGACGGCGACGGCGCCAAACGCCAGTGCAACGAACACGATGTAGAGAAAGATAATGCCAACCATCTCCGATCCTCCTCGGAAAAACGGAAGCGTGCTCAGCTTTCCGCTCGTCGCAGCGGCGCGCATCCGGCGCCGCCCGGATGTCGGATTGCGGGCCGTCCGCAACCTCCCGAAACGCATCCAGCATAGAGAAAGTGCCTGGAAAGCTGTGCTTTGGTCGGGGTCGCCACTCAGAACTAGACCCGGGCGCCGGGTCGGGTCTCGCCGCACCGGGCATACTGGGTCTGCTCGGGAAAGGAGTTTCGGGCATGGCTACCACGGCTATCTCCCACGGACGGCAGATCCAGAAGTCTCGGCTCGCGGCGATGATCGCGACCTTGCCGTATCTGCACCTCCTGGCGTTCGGTGCGCTGGTATTGAAGGGTGCTATCGATGTCAGCGGTCTGCCCTCCTCCGAAGGCCCCGACCCGACCGCTCTCGGCGCGCTCTACAGCCTGGCGGTGATCACGTTCCCCTTGGCGATCGCCTCGGGGCCAGTGCTTGCTGCGGTCGCCGTGCTCTCTCCGATGCGCCGTGATCTTTGGCTGCGCCGCGCGATCACGGCCGGCATCGGCCTGATCGCGGTGCTGGCAGTGATGACGGTGGACCCGGGCGGCCTCTGGACCTGGTCGGGCTTGCCAGGGTAGGAGCTGGTTGGTCGAATCGCCGGGCAATCCCCAGCTCTCCCTGGCGGGCGATCTCCAACGGTGGGGGCGGCTGCTTCTCTCCAGCATGGGAGACGTCACGTTTCTCACTCCTGGAGGAATCACGAACCACCCCATCCGGGTACCCGTCACGGCCGACTGGCGACGCAAACGGCTCACCGCGATCTTCGTCCGAATCTCACCGAGGAGCTCCGCCCGGGCTTCCGCACATCGGCGACGGGATCTTGCGGTTCTACGCCCAGACCCTCGGCTACACGGGATTGCCAGCCGAGCAGTGTCCGCAGCTCGATATCGAGCTGCGCATCGGTCTCTCGACGGCCTACGAGCCCCTGCCATCGCCGGCCCCCCGACGCGGGGCCGGCGCCTCCGTGCTCGCTGCTAGGTTCTGCTCCGCGAAAACGACGGATACGACGGAGCCCGAATGACCACTGCCCCTCCTGCCGAGTACGATTTCAGAGTTGCCGATCTCTCGCTTGCCGCCTTCGGCCGCGAGGAGATCACGCTCGCCGAGCATGAGATGCCTGGCCTGATGGCCGTTCGCCAGGAGTACGCCGCCGACCAACCCCTGAAGGGGGCCCGGATCACGGGCTCGCTGCACATGACCGTGCAGACGGCGGTGCTGATCGAGACGCTCACCGCGCTGGGCGCTGAGGTCCGCTGGGCCTCCTGCAACATCTTCTCTACCCAAGACCACGCCGCAGCTGCCGTCGCGTGTGGGCCCACCGGTAGCCCCGAGGCTCCCGAAGGCGTGCCCGTCTACGCCTGGAAGGGGGAGACGCTCGAGGAGTATTGGTGGGCTACCCAGCAGGTGCTGATGTGGCCGGACGGCGGCGGACCCAACATGATCCTCGATGATGGCGGCGACGCCACTCTGCTGGTACACAAGGGCGTGGAGTTCGAGGCCGCGGGCTCAGTGCCCGACCCCGGCACGGCCGAGTCGGAGGAAGAGCAGGTGGTGCTGTCGGTGCTGCGCCAGAGCCTGCGCGAGGACCCGCAGCGCTGGACCAGGATCGCCAAGGACATCAGGGGCGTCACCGAGGAGACGACCACCGGCGTCATGCGCCTCTACCAGTTCGCCCAGGACAACCAGCTGCTGTTCCCGGCGATCAACGTGAACGACTCGGTGACCAAGTCGAAGTTCGACAACCTCTACGGCTGCCGCCACTCGCTGATCGACGGCATCAACCGGGCCACCGACGTGATGATCGGCGGCAAGATGGCCGTGGTCTGTGGTTTCGGCGATGTCGGCAAGGGCTGCGCCGAGGCACTGGCCGGCCAGGGCGCTCGCGTGGTCGTCACCGAGATCGACCCGATCTGCGCGCTTCAGGCCGCAATGGAGGGCTTCCAGGTCACGACGCTCGAGGACGTCGTCGAGATCGCTGACATATTCGTCACCACGACCGGGAACTACGACATCATCACGGCCGACCACATGGCCCGGATGAAGGACAAGGCGATCGTGGGCAACATCGGTCACTTCGACAACGAGATC